>JBDHSS010000055.1:0-13670 GCA_039808205.1 Paracoccaceae bacterium
CGTGCAGCGCCTTGGCGATCAGGCTCTTGCCGGTGCCGGTCTCGCCGAGGACGAGCACGTGGCCGTCGGCCTGCGCGACGTCGAGGATCGTCTCGCGCAGCCGCTCGATCAGCGGGCTCGAGCCCATGAGCCGGCGCATCATCACCGAGCCGTCGGAGAGCTCGCGCCGCAGCGCGCGGGTCTCGAGCGTGCGGGCGCGCGCCTCGCCGCCGCGCTGCACGAGATCGGCGAGGCGGTCGGGGTCGAACGGCTTCTCCATGAAGTCGAAGGCGCCGATGCGCATCGCCTCGACCGCCATCGGCACGTCGCCGTGGCCGGTCATCAGGATCACCGGCAGCCCGGGGTCGACCGACTGCAGCCGGCGCAGGAGCGCCATGCCGTCCATGCCGGGCATCCGGATGTCGGAGATGACAACGCCGGGGAAGTCGGGGCCAATCACCTTCAGCGCCGGCTCGGCGGCCTCGAAGGCAACGGGCTCGAAGCCCGAGAGCTCGAGCCACTGCGACACGCTCTCGCGCATGTCGGCCTCGTCGTCGATGATCGCGACCTTGGATTTCTCGCTCATGTCAGTTCACTCGGCAGCTTGAGTGTGGCCCCGCGCGCGCGGCAGCACCAGCTCGAAAACGGCGCCGGCGTCGGGGGCGTTCCGGGCGACCAGCCGCCCGCCGAGCTCCGCGGCGAAGCCCGCGGAGATGGCGAGGCCGAGGCCGAGGCCCTCGCCCGGCTTCTTCGTGGTGTAGAACGGCTCGAAGAGCTTGTCGGGCTGGCGGAGCCCGGTGCCGTTGTCCTCGATCGAGAGCAGGATCGTCTCGCCGGCGACCAGCAGGATCTTGATCTCCTTGGTCTCGCGCGCGCGCACCGCGTCGAGCGCGTTGCGCAGGAGGTTCACGATGATCTGCTCGATGCGCATCGGGTCGGCCATGACGACCGCGGGCTCGGACGGCAGTGTCGTCTGGATCGACACCGCCATCTTGCCGAGCTGCGGCGCCATCATCGCGAGCGCGCTCCGCACGCTGTCGCGCAGGTCGACCGGCTCCATGTCGAGGTCGCCCTTGCGAGCATAGGACTTGAGCTGCCGGGTGATGCTGCCCATGCGGTCGATCAGGTCGTCGATGCGCTGGAAGCTCGTCAGCGCCTCCTCGGGACGGCGGCGGGTGAGAAGGAGCCGGGCGCCCGCGAGATAGGTCTTCATCGCCGCGAGCGGCTGGTTGAGCTCGTGGGAGACCGCGGCCGACATCTGGCCGAGGGCCGCGAGCTTCGAGGCCTGCTCGAGGCTCTGCTCGGCCTCCTTCAGATCCTTCTCCACGCGCTTCCGCGCGCCGATCTCCGCGGAGAGCCGGCGGTTCAGCACGCGCAGCTCCTCGGACTCGCGCTGGATGCGGCGGCTCTCGGCGCGGGTGCGGCGTGAGAGCAGGTAGAAGCCGAGCGCGAGGATCAGCGCCGCCACCATGATGATGAGCGACAGGATCGCGTTGACCCGGGCGCGAACGTCCTCGAGCGTGGCGAAGTAGGTCAGGCGCCAGTTGCGGAAGCCGACCGGCACCTCGGCGACGAGGTGCGGGGTGCCGGCGATGTAGACGTAGGACGACGAGCCGAAGCTGCGGCGGGCCTCCTGCAGCGCGCGCAGCACCCGCGACGGGTCGGGGCCCGGCGCGAGCAGGTTCGCGAGCGTCTTCTGCCGCCAGTTCGGCTCGGAGGCGAGCAGCACCTGGTCGTCGCTGTCGGTGACGACGACCTTCACGCCGGCGCGGCGCCAGCCTTCCTCGTGGGCGCCGAGGTCGACGGTGACGACGACGACGCCGAGCAGCTTGTCGTCCTGCACGATGCGCCGCGCGTAGTGGAAGGAATAGGCCCCGTCGTCGTTCTCGATGATCGAGAAGATCGTGCCGGTGTCGGCCTTGGCGGCGGTGAAATAGGCCTTGTCGCCGTCGTACTGCTCGCGCGGACGCTCGTCGGAGGCCGCGACGATGCGGCCCTCGGCGTCGAGCAGGAAGATCGAGCCGGCGCCGATCTCCTCCTTGAAGCTCCGGAGCCGGTCCTCGGCGCCCTGGTAGGCGCGGATCCGGAGCGCGGAGATCAGGATCGGGTCGCGGGAGAGCAGCAGCGGCACCACCGAATGGCGCTGCATGGTCGACTGGATCGAGCCGGCGTAGAGCGTGGCGCGCACCGCGGCATCGGCGCCCTGGTCCTCGCTGAACGAGCGGGTGAGATAGCCGTGGCTCGCCCAGATCACCAGGATCATGCAGAGCGTCGACACGACCAGCCCGGCCCGCATCCAGATCCGGCCCGGATGCGGACGCAGGCGCGGCGGCGCTGCCCGGCCCAATGGCATGTGCGGGCTCAGGTGGCTGCCATCGCGGCGAGGGCGCCCAGGCCGGCGAAGAGCCGCTGTCCGTCGGTGCCGCCGTGGGCGGCGTCGACTGCGCGTTCCGGATGCGGCATCAGGCCGAGCACCCGTCGGTTGGCCGACAGGACGCCGGCGATCGCGTTCTCCGAGCCGTTGGGGTTGGCGAGGTAGCGGAAGGCGACGCGGTCCTCGGCCTCGAGCCGCGCGAGGGTCGCGGCATCGGCAAGGTAGTTGCCGTCGTGATGGGCGATCGGGAAGGTGACGGTCTCGCCGCGGCGGTACTCGCAGGTGAACGCGCTGTCGCTCGTCGCGACCTCGAGCGCCGCGGGCGCGCAGACGAAGCGAAGGCCGGCGTTGCGCATCAGCGCGCCGGGCAGGAGGCCCACCTCGATCAGCACCTGGAAGCCGTTGCAGACGCCGAGGACGTGGCCGCCTTTCCCGGCGAAGGCAGCCACCGCGCGCATCACCGGCGAGCGCGCGGCGATGGCGCCGCAGCGCAGGTAGTCGCCGAACGAGAAGCCGCCGGGGAGCGCCACGAGGTCGAGCCCGGCGGGAAGCGCGGCCTCCTTGTGCCAGACCATCGCCACCTCGGCGCCGGCACCGCGGAGCGCCACCGCGAGGTCGCGGTCGCAGTTGGAGCCGGGGAAGGTGACGACGCCGGCGCGGAGGCTCATGGGATCTCCACCGCGTAGCTCTCGATCACGGTGTTGGCGAGCAGCTTCTCGCACATCTCGCCGACGCGGGCGCGCGCGGCCTCGGCGTCGGTCTCGTCCAGGTCGACGTCGATGACCTTGCCGATCCGGACCTCGCCGACGCCGTCGAAGCCGAGCGAGCCGAGCGCGTGGCGCACCGCCTCGCCCTGCGGGTCGAGGACGCCCGGCTTCAGCATGACCTGCACCCGCGCCCGCATCAGTTCACCAGCTTCGGGCCGGCGTGGGTGCGGCCGTTGGTCTTCGGCATCACGCCGAGGCGACGGGCGACCTCGGTGTAGGCGTCCGACAGGCTGCCGAGGTCGTGGCGGAACACGTCCTTGTCGAGCTTGCGCCCGGTCTCGATGTCCCAGAGCCGGCAACTGTCGGGCGAGATCTCGTCGGCGACGATCAGCCGCTGGAAGTCGCCGTCGTAGACGCGGCCGATCTCGATCTTGAAGTCGATGAGGCGGATGCCGACGCCGAGGAACATGCCGGAGAGGAAGTCGTTGACGCGCAGCGCCAGCGCGATCATGTCGTCGATGTCCTGCTGGCTCGCCCAGTTGAAGGCGATGATGTGCTCCTCCGCGACCATCGGGTCGTGCAGCGTGTCGTCCTTGTAGTAGAACTCGATGATCGGCCGCGGCAGCTGCTGGCCCTCGGGGATGCCGAGGCGCTTCGAGAGCGAGCCCGCGGCATAGTTGCGCACCACCACCTCGAGCGGGATCATCTCGACCATGCGGATCAGCTGCTCGCGCATGTTGAGCCGGCGAATGAAGTGGGTCGGAACGCCGACGGCGTTCAGGCCGGTCATGAAGTGCTCGGAGAGGCGGTTGTTGAGAACCCCCTTGCCCTCTATCGTCGCCTTCTTCTGGGCGTCGAACGCGGTGGCTTCGTCCTTGAAGTACTGGATGAGGGTGTCGGGCTCGGGTCCTTCGTAGAGAATCTTCGCCTTGCCCTCGTAAACCAGCCTGCGTCGGGCCATGCCTCGTGCTCCAGAAATGCGCAAGGGAGGAGCGGGCGGTATGCCCGTCCTTCCCGTTTCCCCGCTGTCTATACC
Organism: Paracoccaceae bacterium; assembly: GCA_039808205.1. GTDB lineage: Bacteria > Pseudomonadota > Alphaproteobacteria > Rhodobacterales > Rhodobacteraceae > Amaricoccus. The sequence continues at coordinate 4,097 of JBDHSS010000055.1, forward strand.
CGCACCGGAAAAGGGGCAAGCCTCGCGGCGGACGCTTGCGGGCGCTTGTCCGGTGGCAACCTTGGCGCTATCCAAATCGCCGAGCCGCCACGTGAGGAGCACCGCGATGACGACCTTCAACGACCGCGAGAAAGCCTTCGAGAATAAGTTTGCCCACGACGAGGAGATGCAGTTCCGCGCGGTCGCCCGACGCAACCGGCTTCTGGGATTGTGGGCGGCGTCGCTGCTCGGCAAGACCGGCGAGGAGGCCGAGGCGTACGCGCGCGAGGTGGTGAAGGCCGACTTCGCCGAGGAAGGCCACGAGGACGTGTTCCGCAAGCTCGTCGCCGATCTCGACTACCGCGCCGACGCCCCGACGATCCGCTCCAAGATGGTCGAGCTCCTCGCATCGGCGAAGGGGCAGATCCTGTCGGAGACGAAGGACTGAGCGCGGGCGGGCGCGCGTGACTGCGCGTGGCTGCCGGCACCACGGTGCCGTCCTTGACGGATTTGGCGAGTGACAAATCCGTCCGCATCCGCCCTGCCGGGGGCGGATGCGCGCAACGCATCCGCCAGGGCGGACGCGGACGGATTGGCACCGTCGGCGGCACGGCACTCCCCTTGCTCTCCGCGCATTCCGCGCTCCGAGCAACGGCCCGGCGAACGCATGCGTTCGCTTGTCGGGCCGGGACTCGCGAGGCGGAGCCCCGCTTCGGTCGTTGGTGTCAGCTTCGCTACCAGCCTATTTTGTCGCGAGCCGCAACTCCTACTCCCCCGCCGACCCTTCCCCGAGGTACTCCCGCAGCGCCGACCAGCGCGCGAGCTTCTCGGCGAACGGCATCGCGGCGTGGGCTGGGCTCGTCGACGGCAGGTCGAGGAGCGCAGGGCCATCCGCCGGCACCGGCCCGAGGCTGCGGCGGCCGAGGCGGGCGGCGGTGACGCCGTTGAAGCCGATGGCGGCAAGCTCGGGCAGGCCGGCGACGAGGTCGGGGAGCGCCGCGGGCTCCGGCGCGCGGATCGCTGAATCGAGGCTGCCGCTGCGGTCGGCGCTCGCGATCACGTCCCAGAGACCGATGCGCGCCGCGAGAAGCGCCGCCAGCCGCTCGGCGTAGGGCAGGGCGGCGAGGTCGCGGCCGGCGACGGCGCCGGCCAGCCGCCAGAACGCGTTCTGCGGATGGGCGTAGTATTCGCGCTGCCTGAGCGATGCCGCCCCCGGCAGGCTGCCGAGGATCAGCACGCGGGTGCGGGCGTCGACGACCGGCGCGAAGGCCGCCGCGCGGCTCATTCGGCTCCGAAGACGCGGGCGAAGATCGTGTCGACGTGCCGGGTGTGGTGGCCGAGGTCGAACAGCGCCTCGATGCCGGCGTCGCCGAGCGCGGCGGCGACGTCGGGGTCGGCCTTCAGCTCCGCCATGAAGTCGGCGCCCTCCTCCCACACCTTCATCGCGTTCCGCTGCACCATGGCGTAGGCGTCCTCGCGGCTGACGCCCCTCTGGGTCAGGGCAAGCAGCACCCGCTGCGAGTGGACGAGGCCGCGGAACTTGTTGAGGTTCGCGAGCATGGTCGCGGGATAGACGACGAGCTTGTCGATGACTCCGGTCAGGCGGGCGAGCGCGAAGTCGAGGGTCACGGTGGCGTCGGGGCCGATCATCCGCTCGACGGAGGAGTGCGAGATGTCGCGCTCGTGCCAGAGCGCCACGTCCTCCATCGCCGGCACCACCGCCATGCGCACCAGCCGCGCGAGCCCGGTCAGGTTCTCGGTCAGCACCGGGTTGCGCTTGTGCGGCATCGCCGACGAGCCCTTCTGGCCTGGCGAGAAATACTCCTCCGCCTCGAGCACCTCGGTGCGCTGCAGGTGGCGGATCTCGATCGCCAGTCGCTCGATCGACGAGGCGATGACGCCGAGCGTGGCGAAGAACATCGCGTGCCGGTCGCGCGGGATCACCTGGGTCGAGACCGGCTCCGGCGTCAGGCCCATCGCCTTCGCCACGTGCGCCTCTACCGCCGGGTCGATGTTGGCGAAGGTGCCGACGGCGCCGGAGATCGCGCAGGTCGCGACCTCGGCGCGCGCGGCGACGAGACGGGCCCGCGCGCGGGTGAACTCGGCGTAGGCTCCGGCGAGCTTCAGGCCGAAGGTCGTGGGCTCCGCGTGGATGCCGTGGCTTCGGCCGATCGTCGGCGTGTCCTTGTGCTCGTAGGCGCGGCGCTTCAGCGCGGCGAGGAGCGCGTCGAGGTCGGCGAGGAGGATGTCGGCGGCGCGGACAAGCTGGACATTCAGGCAGGTGTCGAGGACGTCCGAGCTCGTCATGCCCTGGTGGACGAAGCGGGCCGGCTCGCCGACGTGCTCGGCGAGGTGGGTCAGGAAGGCGATGACGTCGTGCTTGGTCACCGCCTCGATCGCGTCGATGCGGGCGACGTCGAACTCGACGTCCTTCGCCTTCCAGATCGCGGCCGCCGCTTCCTTCGGGATCACGCCGAGTGCTGCCTGCGCGTCGGCGGCGTGCGCCTCGATCTCGAACCAGATGCGGAAGCGGGTCGCCGGCTCCCAGATCTTCACCATCGCGGGGCGGGAGTAGCGCGGGATCATGGCAAGCGGCCTTTCCGGTTCGGTCGGCGGTCTGATACTGAAGCGCCTGGCGCGGCACAAGCGGAGGCAGGGATGGAGCTCGCGGCCTTCGTCGGGCGCTGGCGGCTCGAGCGGACGATCGAGGACGCGCGCGCCGGCCGCGCCGGGTGCTTCGAGGGCGAGGCGGTGTTCGAGCCGGTGGCGGCGGGCCTCGCCTACCGCGAGGCGGGAACGCTGACGCTCGACGGCGCCGGGCCGATGGCGGCGAGCCGGCGCTATCTCTGGAAGGACGGCGGCGCGGGAACGATCGAGGTCTGCTTCGACGATGGCCGCTTCTTCCACCGCATCGATGCCGCGGCCCCGCTGCCCGACGCCGAGCATGACTGCGGGGCCGATCTCTACCGCGTCCGCTACGACTTCCGCGGCTGGCCGGCGTGGACGGCGGAATGGCGCGTCACCGGCCCGCGCAAGGACTACGCCATGGTGAGCCGGTATCGACCGGCTACGGCAGCCGGCTCGCGTGAAGGGTGATGCCGACGGTGGCGGCGGCGAGCATGGCGAGGATGGCGATCGCCTGGTGCCAGACCCGGCGCCAGCTGAGCGCGAGGACGAGGCGCGGGCCGGTCAGGTGCTCGGCGCGGATCCAGTAGGCGAGGCGCAGCTTGGAGAAGGAGATCGCGGCGAAAGGCGCAAGGACGAGAAAGCTCGCCTGCGCCGCCTCGAGATCGCTGAGGAACCCGAGCGCGAACAGCGCCGCGAGGCCGAAGCCGCTGATGGCGGCGATGGCGGTGCCGAGGAGGTCGCCGAGGCCCGCGACCCGCTCCGCGGCGATCCCGGCGAGAAGATCAACGCGCGCGCCGATCTCGGGCAGCCGCCGAGCGCGCAGGATCATGTCGTGTGGCACGCCGAGCGTGCGGTAGCAGGCGAGCGTCCAGATCACGACGTGCACCACCCAGTACCAGATGCTGTCGAAGCTCGGGGCGAGGAGGATGCGGGTCAAGGGCGCGCCTTTCCGGTCGTCGGCAATCTCGAAAGCCGAGCGGGGTCGCCGGCGATCCGCCTTGGTGGCCAGAGGCGCCGGGCGACGTCAAGCCGCCCGGCATGGCTTCGTGAACGCGGGGTGGCACACGGTCGAGCACCGGGCTTTGCGCTTGAGGGCGCCGGAGCCCCGTGGCAAGAACCGCGCCGCGCGCCGCGAGGCCGCACCTTGGGAGGAGCCGCCGATGATCCCGCCCGCCCCGTTTCCGCACGCCCGTCCGCGCCGGCTGCGCCGGACCCCCTGGATCCGCGCCATGGTGGCCGAGCACCGGCTCGCGCCCACCGACCTCATCTGGCCGATCTTCGTGCGCGAGGGCGATGGCGTCGCCGAGCCGGTGCCGTCGCTGCCGGGCGTCGACCGGCTGTCGGTCGATCGCGCGGTCCGGGCGGCGGAGGAGGCCGCCGCGCTCGGCATCCCCTGCCTCGCGCTCTTCCCCTACACCGAGGCGGCCGACAAGAACCCGGAGGCGACCGAGGCGTGGAACCCCGACAACCTTGTCTGCCGGGCGACGCGCGCGATCAAGGCGGCGGTGCCGGAGATCGGCATTCTGCTCGACGTGGCGCTCGACCCGTACAACTCCGAGGGGCACGACGGCCTGGTGCGCGATGGCATCATCCTGAACGACGAGACGCTGGAGGCGCTGGCGCGGATGGCGCTGGTGCAGGCCGAGGCCGGCTGCGACATCCTCGGACCCTCCGACATGATGGACGGCCGGATCGGGGTTATCCGCGCCGCGCTGGAGGCCAAGGGCTACAAGGACACCGCGATCATGAGCTACGCGGCGAAGTACGCCTCATGCTTCTACGGGCCCTTCCGCGACGCGGTCGGCGCCACCGGCGCGCTCAAGGGCGACAAGAAGACCTACCAGATGGATCCGGCCAACACCGACGAGGCGCTGCGCGAGGTGGCGGCCGACCTCGCCGAGGGGGCGGACATGGTGATGGTGAAGCCGGGCCTGCCCTATCTCGACGTCTGCGCGCGGGTGAAGGCCGAGTTCCGCGTGCCGACCTTCGCCTACCAGATCTCGGGCGAGTACGCGATGATCGCGGCGGCGGCGGCGAACGGCTGGATCGACGGCGACAAGGCGATCCTCGAGACGCTGGTCGCCTTCAGGCGCGCCGGCTGCGACGGGGTGCTGACCTATTTCGCCCCGCGCGCGGCGCGGCTGCTGCAGGGGTGAGCGACGCCGGTCTCAACGGTGGGGCTGCGCTTGCGCCCGGCTGAGGGCACGACGGCGACGCTGCAGACGTTATTTGGCGCGTGACAAATCCGTCCGCATCCGCCCTGCGGGGGTTGGACGCGCTCACGCATCCGCCAGGGCGGGCGCGGACGGATCACAGCTGTCTGTGACGCACCGCGCCCCTTGTCCTCCGCGCGTCCCGCGCTCCGGACAACGGCAGGGCGAACGCATGCGTTCGCTTGTCGTGCCAAGACTCGCGGCGCACAGCCCCGCTTCGGCCGTTGGTGCCGGGCCTTGCCTCGGTGGCTCTGCCGTGCAGCGCGCGCCCGTATAGTCTATTGGTGTACATCCTCGGCCGCGTCGTCCCCGACGCAGAACTCGAGGATCCGCGAGCGCAGCGCCGCGGTGTCGCCGCGGGCCAGCCACTCGCGCGAGATGCCGAGGCCCTGGTCGAGCGCGGCGATCTCCTGGTCGTTGGCGAGGCCGAGCCGCGCCTTGCGCCGCGCGGGGGCCAGCGACAGCTGCATCACCGCCTCGACGCTTCGCAGCCGGTCGCAGGGGTGGTGACGGCCGCGGCGCGCCAGCTCCAGGGCCTCGGCATAGAGCCAGGCCAGCCGCGTGCGCTCGACGGTGAGTGTTCGCACCAGCATCTCGAAGTCGCGTTCGACCCGCAATCCCCACCTCGCCCGATCGCATATGAAACGATCTACAGATTCGTTGGTTCCCCTTTAACCACGAAACCGCACGCGTTTCAGCCGCCCGCGAGCACCAGCGAGCCGCGCTTGGCGAGCGCCGGCGCATATCCGCCGAGCCGGCTGGTGCTGAGGCCGATCCGGGCCACCGCCTCCGCGAACGCGACCGCGCAGGCGACGCCGTCGAGGACCGGCAGGCCGTGCTCCTCGGCGAGCGACCGGGCGAGGTCGGTCATCCCGGCGCAGCCGAGCACGATCGCCTCAGCGCGGTCCTCGGCGATCGCCGCCTTGATCTCGCGGCCGATGCGCGCGCGGGCGCCGGAGGCGGCGTTCTCGAGCTCGAGCACAGGGATGTCGGAGGCGCGCACCCGCGCACAGCGGCCAGCGAGGCCGTAGCGCGCGAGGTTGTGCTCGATCGCCGGCACCGAGCGCGCCAGCGTCGTCACCACCGAGAAGCGGTTGGCGAGGACGGCGGCCATGTGGAACGCCGCCTCGCCGATGCCGATCACCGGCCGCGCGGTGACGCAGCGCGCCGCATCGAGCCCGGTGTCGTCGAAGCAGGCGATCACCACGCCGTCGAACGAGCCCTCGGCGCGGGCGATCTCGGCGAGGAGGCCCGGCACCGACATCGCCTCGTCGACATAGCCCTCGATGCTCTCGGGCCCTTCGGCGGGGTTGAGCGCCACGATCTCGGTGCCTGGCGCCGCGGCGGCGCGGGCGGCCGCGCCGATCTTCGCGGTCATCGCGGCGGTGGTGTTCGGGTTCACGACGAGCAGACGCATGTCGGTCGGTCCTTCAGACATCGCCGCCGAGATAGGCGGCCTTGATCCGGTCGTCGGTGAGCAGCGCCTTCGACTCGCCCTGCAGCACCACGGAGCCGGTGGAGAGCGCATAGGCACGGTTCGAGATCGACAGCGCCATGCGCGAGTTCTGCTCGACGAGCAGCACCGACACCCCCTCGTCGCGGGCGATCGCCACGATCGAGCGGGCAATGTCCTGCACGATCTTCGGCGCGATGCCGAGCGAGGGCTCGTCGAGCAAGAGGAGCTTCGGCGCCGCCATCAGGGCGCGGCCGATCACCATCTGCTGCTGCTCGCCGCCCGACATGGTGCCGGCGACCTGGTTGATCCGCTCCCGGAGGCGGGGGAAGCGGCCGAGCACGCTTTCGAGGCTGGCGGTGATGCCCGCCTTGTCGGTGCGACTGAAGGCGCCCATCATCAGGTTGTCGCGCACCGTCATCAGCGGGAACACCCGCCGCCCCTCCGGCACCATGGCGATGCCGAGGCGGACGATGTCGGCGGGCTTGCGCCCGTCGAGGCGCTCGCCCTGATAGGTGATGCGGCCCGAGCGGATCTTGCGCAGGCCGGTGATCGCGCGGAGGATCGACGACTTGCCCGCGCCGTTTGCGCCGATGAGCGCGACGGTCTCGCCCTCGTCGACGTCGATCGTCACGCCCTTCAGCGCATAGACGTGGTCGTAGTAGAGCTCCACGTTCTCGAACGTCAGCATGCTCATGGCTCAGATCCCGATCGCCGCGTCTTCGCTGCCGAGGTAGGCCTCGATCACGGCCGGATCGGCCTGGATCGCGGCGGGGGTGCCTTCGGCAATCTTCTGGCCGAAGTTCAGCACCACGATGCGGTCGGAGATCCGCATCACCGCCGGCATGTCGTGCTCGACGAGAAGCACGGTGACGCCGCGGTCGCGCACGCCGCGCACGAGCCCGACCATGCGCATCGTCTCGTCGTGGTTCATGCCGGCGAAAGGCTCGTCGAGGAGCAGCACCGTGGGGTCGGCCGCGAGCCCGATCGCCATGCCGAGCGCGCGCAGGTGGCCCTGCGGCAGGGTCGAGGCAAGCTCGCTCCTGACAGCGCCGAGCCCGAGGAAGTCGATGATCTCGTCGGCCGAGGTCGCGAAGCCCGCCTCGTCCTCCCGCGCGAGGCGGGTGGAGAGGAAATAGCCCGCGAGGCTGGCGCGGCTGCGCCGGTGGTGGGCGATGATGACGTTCTCCCGCACGGTCATCGAGCGGAAGATCGTCGTCTCCTGGAAGGTGCGCACCACGCCCTTGCGCGCGACGAGATGCGGCGCAAGGTTCGAGATGCGCTCGCCCCGGAACAGCACCTCGCCCGAGGTCGTGGGAACGAACGACGCGATCATCTTGAAGAGCGTCGACTTTCCCGCGCCGTTCGGGCCGATCACCGACAGGATCTCGCGCTCGGCCACCTCGAAGGAGATGTCGTTGTTGGCGACCAGGCCGCCGTAGCGCTTGGTGACGTGGCGGACCTCGAGGAGCGCGCTCATCGCGCCACCCCCTCGCCGCGGAGGCGCAGGCTCTCGCCGCGTCCGAAGCGCAGGCTCAAGAGCCCGTTCGGCAGCACCAGCATCAGCGCGATGAGCAGCGACGAGTAGACCAGCAGCTGGTAACGCCCGGCCTGGAACAGCAGATCCCAGCCGAAGTAGAGCACCAGCGTGCCGAGCATCGGCCCGAACACGAAGCCGAGGCCGCCAAGGAAGCAGTTCAGCATGAAGTTGACCGAGTCCGCCACCTGGAAGCTCGACGGATAGACCGACTGCGAGATCGTGACGAACATCGCGCCGGCGATGCCGCCGTAGAACGAGGAGACCGCGTAGGCGAGCAGGCGCAGGCCGCTGACGTTGACGCCGATCGACGCGGCGAGCTCCTCGTTCTGCTGCAGCGAGCGGCAGAGGTGGCCGACCCGCGAGTTCACCAGCCGGTAGAGCGCGGCGTAGGCCGCCACCATCAGCGTTACCGCGACGTAGTAGAACGACAGCTTGACGTTCGTGTGCGTGGCGAAGTCCGGAACCAGCGTCAGCCCGAAGATCGAGATGCCGCCCGGCAGCGGGATCGAGGTGATGCCCTTGGCGCCGTTGGTGATCGGCAGCGCCAGCGCCGAAAGCCGCGCGACCTCGGTCAGGACCAGCGTCACCATCGCGAAGTAGACGCCGCGGAGCCTGAGGATCGGCAGGCCGATCAGGACCGAGAGCCCGGCGCAGAAGACGCCGGCGAGCGGCAGCGCCCACCAGAACGAGACGCCGGCCCGGGTGACGAGCACGGCGGCGACATAGCCGCCGGCGAGGCAGTAGGCGCCTTGGCCGATGTTGATGCGGCCGATGTAGAAGGTCAGCCAGACCCCGGCGCTGGCGATCGACAGGAGCGCCACCGAGGTCAGCGTGTAGTAGAAGTCCCACCGCCCGCTCGCCGCGATGCCCCAGGGCACCACGAGATAGACGACGACGAGGAAGGCGGCGACGGCGAGAATGCGCTGGGTCATCGGCTCAGCCCCACGGCTTGCCCATCAGCCCCTGCGGGCGGATGGCGAGGAAGATCATCAGGGATGCAAAGATCACGAGATAAGTCACGTCGCCGTAGGCGGAAAGCACCGTCAGGCCGACCGACTCGAGCATGCCGAGAATGAAGCCGCCAGCAATGGCGCCCGAGATCACCCCGGCACCGCCGATCATCACCATCATGAACGCCTTGATCGAGGTCGGGCCGCCCATGCCGAGGTTGACGCCGGTGATGGCGACGAGGAGGCCGCCGACGAGCCCCGCGAGCATCGCGCCGATGGCGAAGCCGATCGTCGAGTAGCGCGCGACGTCGACGCCCATGAGCTCGGCCGCCGTCCGGTCCTGCGCCAGCGCGCGCAGCGCACGTCCGGTGCGCGAGCGCTGCATGAACAGGATGAAGGCGGCGATCGCGACGACGGCGAGCACGCCAACGAGGATCCGGTCGTAGGGAATGATGATGCGGAAGTCCCAGTTGAACACGCCGCCGATGATCTTCGGCACGCCGCGCTGCTTCTCGCCGAAGACGAGCAGGATCACCGCGTCGAAGAAGAAGGCGAGCCCGGCGGCGAGCAGCATCGTCGACTCGTCGCGCTTGGAGCGGCGGATGACCGGCGCGAACAAGAGCCGCTCGCAGAGCGCCCCGATGACCGCGAGCACCACCGCCGAGGCGAGAAGCCCAACGACGAACGGCAGCTTGAGCTGTGCCACGACGGTGTAGGTGACGAAGCCGCCGAGCACGTACATCTGCCCGTGGGCGAAGTTCAGCACGTTCATCAGCGCAAAGATGAGGGTAAGGCCGAGCGCGATCAGCGC
>JBDHSS010000056.1:0-13502 GCA_039808205.1 Paracoccaceae bacterium
GCGCGCTACGCCGGCGGGTTTCCGGCCGCGGTCGAGCGGCAGCCAACGCCGGCGGCGACCTTCGCGCAGGGCTCGGCCTGGACGCGGGCGACGGCGCCCTTCGCCATCGCCGCCGGCGCGGCCGCCAGCATCCTCGCCATGCGGCGCGACCGGCCGGCGGTGGTGGCCGGCTTCGGCGGCTATCCCGCCCTGCCGGCAATGCTCGCGGCGTGGACGCTGAGGCTGCCGTGCCTGATTCACGAGCAGAACGGCGTGCTCGGCCGGGTCAACCGGGCGTTCGCGGCGCGGGTCGACGCGGTCGCCTGCGGCACCTGGCCGACGCCGGTGCCGGCAGGCGCGCGGGCGGTCAGGGTCGGCAACCCGGTGCGTCGGGCGGTGCGCGCGCGGGAGGGCGCGGCCTACGTCGAGCCGGGCGACGGGGCGGTCTCGCTCCTCGTCATCGGCGGCAGCCAGGGTGCGGGGCTCTTCGCGCGCGTGGTGCCGGAGGCACTCGGGCGGCTCGAGCCCGAGCTGCGCGCGCGGCTGCGGCTGGCGCAGCAGGTGCGCCCCGAGGACATGGACCGGGTGCGCGCGGTCTATGACGACATGGGGGTCGCGGCCGAGCTGCGCGGCTTCTTCGAGGACGTGCCGGAGCGGCTGGCCGCGGCGAGCCTCGTCATCAGCCGGGCCGGCGCCAGCTCGATCGCCGACATCACCGTGGTCGGGCGCCCGGCGATCCTCATCCCCTATGCCGCGGCGATGGACGACCATCAGGCGGCGAACGCGGCCGGGCTGGTTTCCGCCGGCGGGGCGTTCATGATCCGCGAGGCGGAGTTGACGCCGGAGGTCCTCGCGGGGCACATCGCCGCGATCCTCGGCGATCCCGAGGGGGCGCGGGCGATGGCAGCGGCGAGCCGGGCGGAGGGGCGGCCCGACGCCACGACGGATCTGGCGACGCTGGTCGAAGAGCTGGCGCAAAAGGGGCAGAAGAGATGAACGGACAGACGCGCCTTCCCCACGACATCGGGGCGATCCACTTCGTCGGCATCGGCGGCATCGGCATGTCGGGGATCGCCGAGGTGCTGCTCAACCACGGCTTCCAGGTGCAGGGCTCGGACGCCAAGGCGTCGCCGATCACCGACCGCCTGGCGGCGAAGGGCGCGCGGATCTTCATCGGCCAGGCGGCGGAGAACCTCGACGGCGCCGAGGTCGTGGTGGTGTCCTCGGCGATCAAGAAGGGCAATCCCGAGCTCGACGTCGCGCGGGCGCGGAACCTGCCGGTGGTGCGGCGCGCGGAGATGCTGGCCGAGCTGATGCGGCTCAAGTCGAACGTGGCGGTGGCGGGGACGCACGGCAAGACGACGACGACCTCGATGGTCGCGGCGCTGCTCGACGCGGGCGGCATGGATCCGACGGTGGTGAACGGCGGCATCATCCACGCCTACGGCTCGAACGCGCGGATCGGCGCCGGCGAGTGGATGGTGGTCGAGGCCGACGAGAGCGACGGCACCTTCGTGAAGCTGCCGGCGACGATCGCCGTCGTCACCAACATCGATCCCGAGCATCTCGACCACTACGGCGACTTCGAGGGCGTGAAGGCCGCCTTCGAGGCCTTCGTCTCCAACATCCCGTTCTACGGGCTCGCGGTCTGCTGCCTCGACCACCCGGAGGTGCAGGCGCTGGTCGGGCGGATCACCGACCGGCGGGTCGCCACCTACGGCTTCTCGCCGCAGGCCGACGTGCAGGGGCGGAACCTGCGCTTTGAGAACGGCGGCGCGATCTTCGACGTCGGCCTGAACGCCGAGGGGCGGACGATCGAGGGCGTGGCGCTGCCAATGACGGGCGACCACAACGTCTCGAACGCCCTTGCCGCGATCGCGGTGGCGCGGCACCTCGGGATCGGCCCCAAGGCGATCAAGGCGGCGCTGGCCGCGTTCGGCGGGGTGAACCGGCGCTTCACCAAGGTCGGCGTCTGGAACGGCGTCACGATCATCGACGACTACGGCCATCATCCGGTGGAGATCGCCGCGGTCCTGAAGGCGGCGCGGCAGGCGACCAAGGGGCGGGTGATCGCGGTGCACCAGCCGCACCGCTTCACCCGGCTGCGCGACCTCTTCACCCAGTTCTGCGCCTGCTTCAACGACGCCGACGTGGTGGCGATTGCCGACGTCTACTCGGCCGGCGAGGCGCCGATCGAGGGGGTCTCGCGCGACACCCTGGTCGGCGGCCTGATCGCCCACGGCCACCGGCGGGCGCTGCCGCTCGCGGGCGAGGAGGCGCTCGCCGACTTCGTGCGCGCCGAGTGCCAGCCGGGGGACCTCCTCGTCTGTCTCGGCGCCGGGTCGATCAGCGCCTGGGCGAACGCGCTGCCGGAGCGGCTCGGCGCTGCGAACGGTGCGAAGGAGCCGGTGGACGCCTGAATTCGGCAGGCGGGCGACGGCCAGTCGTCCAGCACGACGGTGCCGTTCGTGGCGGAGTTGGCGCTGTCGGTGACACGTCAGTCCGCTTGCCCTCCGCGCATCCTGCGCTCCGAGCAGCAGCCCGGCGACCGCATGCGTTCGCCTGTCGGTCCCGAACTCGCGCCGGCCTGCGGCCGGAGCTTCGGTCGTCCAGTGCGGGCGCTTGTCAGGGCGCTGCGGCGGCAAGCGTCGCAGAAATATCGCTTGAAGCCCTCGCGGCCGCGGCGGAAGGTCTGCGGCATGACACGCACCCCCTTCCCCGCCTGGCACGAGGTCGCCGCCGAGCTCGTCGCCGTCGCCGCCCGCCGCGCGCCCGCCGATCTCGTCATCCGCAATTGCGCCTGGGTGAACGTCCACTCGCGCGAGGTGATCGCGGGTGCGGACATCGCCATCAAGGCCGGGCGCTTCGCCGCCTGCGGCCCCGGCATTGCCCCGGTCGTCGGCCCGGCGACGCGGGTGATCGACGCCGGCGGCCGTTTCCTGATCCCCGGCCTCTGCGACGGGCACATGCACGTCGAATCGGGGATGCTGATCGTCAGCCAGTTCGCCCGCGCCGTCATGCCGCACGGCACCACCTCGATGTTCACCGACCCGCACGAGGTCGCGAACGTGCTCGGCCTCGCCGGGGTGCGGCTGATGCACGACGAGGCGCTGGTGCAGCCGATCAACGTCTTCGTCGAGATGCCGTCGTGCGCGCCCTCCGCGCCGGGGCTCGAGACGCCGGGCGCCACCATCGGCGCCGACGAGGTGGCCGAGGCGATGACCTGGCCGGGCGTCGTCGGGCTTGGCGAGATGATGAACTATCCGGGCGTGATCGCCGGCGACGCGCAGATGCTCGCCGAGATCGGCGCGACCCAGGCGGCCGGCAAGACCGTCGGCGGCCACTACGCGAGCCCCGATCTCGCCGGCTTCGCCGCCTACGCCGCCGGCGGCCCGGCCGACGACCACGAGGGCACCCGCGAGGCCGACGCCATCGCCCGGGTGCGGCAGGGAATGCGCGCGATGCTGCGGCTCGGCTCGGCCTGGTACGACGTCAAGGCGCAGATCACCGCGGTGACCGAGAAGGGTCTCGACTCGCGCAACTTCATCCTCTGCACCGACGACTGCCACTCGGGCACGCTGGTCAACGACGGCCACATGGACCGGGTGGTGCGCCACGCGATCGACTGCGGCCTCGATCCGCTGGTCGCGCTGCAGATGGCGACGATCAACACCGCGACGCACTTCGGGATGGAGCGCGAGCTCGGCTCGATCGCGCCTGGGCGGCGGGCCGACTGCATCCTGACCTCCGACCTCCGGACACTGCCGATCGAGACGGTGATCGCCCGTGGCGAGATCGTCGCCGAGGCCGGCCGCTGTCTGGCGCCGATGCCGGACTTCACCTGGCCCGACAGCGCCCGGCACACGGTGAGGCTCGGCCGGCGGCTCGCCGCCCCCGACTTCGACATCGCCGCTCCCGCCGGCGCCAACCGGGTGCGGGCGCGCGTCATCGGCGTCGTCGAGAACCAGGCGCCGACCCGCGCGCTCGCGGCCGACCTGCCCGTCGAGGCCGGGCTCGTCGGCATGGACCGGGCCACCGACGTCTGCCAGATCGCGCTCGTCGAGCGCCACCGCGGCACCGGCGGCGTCACCAACGCCTTCGTCTCCGGCTTCGGCTACGACGTGCCGTGTGCCGTCGCCTCGACCGTGGCGCACGACAGCCACCACATGATCGTCGTCGGCACCTCGAAGGCGGACATGGCGCTCGCCGCCAACCGGCTCGGCGAGGTCGGCGGCGGCGTCACCGTCTGGCGCGAGGGCCGCGAGGCCGCACTGGTGCGGCTGCCGATTGCCGGGCTCATGTCCGACGCCCCGGCGGAGGAGGTTGCCGCCGCCGCCGAGGCGATGGTCGCGGCGATGGCCGACTGCGGCTGCCGGCTCAACAACGCCTACATGCAGCACTCGCTGCTTGCGCTCGTGGTGATCCCGAGCCTGCGGATCTCCGACGTGGGCCTGATCGACGTCGACCGCTTCGCCAGGACCGACCTGCTCATGCCGGCCTGAGCGCGATGCACCACCGCCAGCCGCTTTCCGAGCTGCCGCTGGTCACGCCGGCGCAGGTGCCCGACGGGATCCACAGCGACGCCGCCGCCGCCGTCGCCGACCTGCAGGCGCGCTACACCGGCGCGACCGCCTTCCTGCGCCGCCACTTCGCTGCGGTGATGCGCGGCACGCCGCCGGAGGGGCGCTACCGCGCGTTCTATCCGCAGGTGAGCCTCACGACCTCGAGCTTTGCCAAGGTGGACTCGCGGCTCTCCTTCGGCCACGTCACCGAGCCCGGCTTCTACGAGACCACGATCACCCGGCCCGACCTGTTCCAGGGCTACCTGACCCAGCAGATCGGCCTCCTGATCCAGAACCACGGCATGCCGATCCGGGTCGGCACCTCCGACACCCCGATGCCGTTGCATTTCGCCATGGGCGAGGACGCCCACGTCGAGGGCTCGATCGAGGACGCGCTGCACCGGCCCTTGCGCGACCTCTTCGACGTGCCCGATCTCAACAACACCGACGACCACATCGTCAACGGCTTCGCCCGGCCGAACGCCGCCGGTGCGCGGCCGCTGGCGCCGTTCACCGCCCAGCGCATCGACTACTCGCTCGCGCGGCTCGCGCACTACACCCAGACCAGCGCCGCCCACTTCCAGAACCACGTGCTCTTCACCAACTACCAGTTCTACATGGACGAGTTCGTCGAGTTTGCGCTGCGCGCGCTCGAGGCTCCGGGCTCGCCCTACCTCGCGCTCGTCGAGCCCGGCAACGCGGTCATCAGCCGCGAGGGGCGGACCGGCGCGCCGACGGCGCGGCTGCCGCAGATGCCGGCCTTCCACCTGGTCGGGCCGGACCACTCCGGCATCACCATGGTCAACATCGGCGTCGGGCCGTCGAATGCCAAGACGATCACCGACCACGTCGCGGTGCTGCGCCCGCACGTCTGGCTGATGGTCGGCCACTGTGCGGGTTTGCGCAACTCGCAGTCGCTCGGCGACTACGTGCTGGCGCACGCCTACATGCGCGAGGACCACGTGCTCGACGACGACCTGCCGGTCTGGGTGCCGATCCCGCCGCTCGCCGAGGTGCAGGTGGCGCTCGAGAACGCCGTGGCCGAGGTGACGGGGCTCGCCGGCTACGAGCTCAAGAAGGTGATGCGCACCGGCACCGTGGCGACGATCGACAACCGCAACTGGGAGCTCGTCGACCAGTCGGGGCCGGTCGCGCGGCTCTCCCAGGCGCGGGCGATCGCGCTCGATATGGAGAGCGCCACGATCGCCGCGAACGGCTTCCGCTTCCGCGTGCCCTATGGCACGCTGCTCTGCGTCTCCGACAAGCCGCTGCACGGCGAGCTGAAGCTGCCCGGCATGGCAACGGCCTTCTACAAGCGCCAGGTTGCGCAGCACCTGCAGATCGGCATCCGCGCCGTCGAGAGCCTGCGCGACATGCCGCTTGAGAAGCTGCATTCGCGCAAGCTGCGCAGCTTCGACGAGACTGCGTTCCTGTGAGCACGCCCGGGGATGCAATCGCGCAACACTCAACCCGAGATTGCGCCTGCATCCAGCAAAACTTGGCGCTTCGCTCGATCCTCGGTTGAGTTTCGGCCACAGCGCGGCTTAAGTGCCCCGGCCGGCTCCGCCGTTTTTGGACCCGGCCCTCGTTTCGACCGACAAGGACATGTGGATGACACAGAAGCCGATGACAAAAACGCAGCTTGTCGCCGCCATCGCCGAGACAGCCTCGCTCGACAAGGCCAGCGCCAACCGCGCGCTCGACGCGCTGACCGAGGTGGTCACCAGGCAGGTCGCCGACGGCGGCGCGGTGATGCTGCCGGGGCTCGGCAAGTTCGCCTGCCGCGCCCGGCCGGAGCGCATGGTGCGCAACCCCTCGACCGGCGAGCAGATGAAGAAGCCCGCCGACCGTGTCGCCAAGGTGACGATCGCCAAGCAGCTGAAGGACGTGATCAACGCCTGAGCCACGAGCGGCTTGATCCCGGGCGCGATCCGGGAGAAGCGGAAAGGCCGCAGCCCCGGGCGCGGCCTTTTTCCTTTGGGGGACGACGATGGACTGGCGGGCACTCGGGCTCGGCACGCTCTTCGCGGCGATGTGGAGCTCGGCCTTCACCTCGTCCCACGTCGTGGTGGAGTACTGGCCGCCGTTCCTGGTGCTCAGCCTGCGCTTCCTGATCTCGGGCCTCATCGCGCTCGGCATCGGCTTCGCGGTCGGCCAGCGCATCCGGCTCTCCGCCGCCGAGTGGCGCGCGGTCGTCGTCTTCGGCCTCTGCCAGAACGCGCTCTACCTCGGGCTCTTCCACTTCGCGATGCAGACGGTGCAGGCCGGCGTCGCCGCGATCATCGCGAGCTCGATGCCGCTCTGCGTCGCCGCCCTCGGGCGGATCTTCCTCGGACAACGCCTGGCGCCGATGGCGCTCGCCGGCCTCGTCGCGGGCTTCGTCGGCGTCCTCGTCATCATGCTGGCGCGCCTCGGCCACGGGCTCGACCTGCGCGGCGTCGGCGCCTGCATCGTCGGCGTGCTGGCGCTCGCGGTGGCGACGCTGACGCTCCGCAACGCCGCGGCCAGCGGCAGCCTCTGGATCGTCGTCGGCCTGCAGATGCTGGTCGGCACCGCTGCCCTCCTGCCCGCGAGCCTCGCCTTCGAGACCTGGCAGGTAAGCTCGCCGCCGTCGTTCCTTTTCGCGCTCGCCTACTCGGTGCTGGTGTCAGGCGTCGCCGCGACGATGATCTGGTTCATCGTCGTGCGCCGCATCGGCGCCACCCGCGCCGCCACCTTCCACTTCCTCAACCCGTTCTTCGGCGTGGCCATCGCCGCGCTGATCCTCGGCGAGGACGTGACGGTGCGCGACGTCCTCGGCGTGGCGATCATCATGGCGGGCATCCTCGCCGTGCAGCTGGCCCCCCGGCCGGAAGCCTAGTCGCGCCGCCGGCGCCCGACGTCCCACGCCCGATCTTCTTCTTGGCGCAAATACTCTCGGGGGTGAATTGGCCGCAGGCCGAGAGGGGCTGAAGGCCCCCTTCGCCGGGTGGCCCCTACTCCCGCATCTCCGCCCGCACCTGCTGCCGCAGGAAGTCGATCGGCACCGTCGCGCCGTCGCGCTTGAAGTGCCAGTAGGTCCAGCCGTTGCACGACGGCGCGCCCTCGAGCGCGGCGCCGACCTGGTGGATCGAGCCGCGCACCTCGCTCGCGACCAGCGTGCCGTCGGCGCGGACCCGCGCCACGTGGCGGCCGTCGAGCGAGACCAGCGTCTCGCCGGCGGCGAGCATCCCGCGCTCGACGAGCTGGCCGAAGGCGACGCGCGGCTCGGAGCGCTTGGGCGGCGTCGTCGCCACCGCCTCGGCGTCGGCCGGCCGCACCGCGGCGAGGCGCGCCTCGGCGACGGCGCGGTAGGCGTCCTCGCGCTCGATGCCGATGAAGCGCCGGCGCAGCCGCTTGGCGACCGCCCCGGTGGTGCCGGTGCCGAAGAACGGGTCGAGCACCACGTCGCCCGGCCGCGTCGAGGCGACGAGCACCCGGTGCAAGAGCGCCTCGGGCTTCTGCGTCGGGTGTGCCTTGGCGCCGGTCGCGTCCTTCAGCCGCTCGGAGCCGGTGCAGATCGGGATCACCCAGTCCGACCGCATCTGGATGCCTTCGTTCAGCGCCTTCATCGCGTCATAGTTGAACGTATACTTCGACTGATCCGACTTCGCCGCCCAGATCAGCGTCTCGTGCGCGTTGGTCAGCCGCTTGCCGCGGAAGTTCGGCATCGGGTTCGACTTGCGCCAGATCACGTCGTTCAGGATCCAGAAGCCCGCGTCCTGGAGCGCCGCGCCGAGGCGGAAGACGTTGTGGTAGGAGCCGATCACCCAGATCGCCGCGTCCGGCTTCAGGAGCCGGTGCGCGGCGGCCAGCCACTCCCGGGTGAAGGCATCATAGGCGGCGAAGGAGGCGAAGCGGTCCCAGCTCTCGTCGACGGCGTCGACGCGGCTGTTGTCCGGGCGGTGCAGGTCGCCGCGGAGCTGCAGGTTGTAGGGCGGGTCGGCGAAGATCAGGTCGACGCTCTCCGCCGGCAACGCGCGCATCACCTCGATGCAGTCGCCGGGCAGGATGACGTCGAGCTGCAGTTCGGTGGTGTCGCTGATGGGTCTGGCCATGTCGACCGCGCGTTCCGTTGTGCGAGGGTGGTGCGACAACGATGGCGCAGATTGGCGGCCTTGGTCAAAGAAATAATTGAATCAAGCACTTACCGAAACGGCTTCACACAATATCTTGTGGATCGGCTGAAACGACCGTCTATGGTGTGGGGTGACGCCGAGGCGGGCGAGCCCGTCCTGGTGGGCGCGGGTGCCGTAGCCCATGTTCGTCTCCCAGCCGTAGCCGGGAAACTGTTGCGAAAGCGCCACCATCATCCGGTCGCGCGCCACCTTGGCGACGATCGAGGCGGCGGCGATCGAGAGCGCGAGGCCGTCGCCGCCGACGATCGGCCGCACCCGGCAGGGCAGCCCCGGCGGCGCCATGTGCCCGTCGACGAGCGCGAGCGCCGGGCGGACGGCGAGGCCGAGGACCGCGCGGCGCATGGCGAGGAAGCTCGCCTGGAGGATGTTCATCGCCTCGATCTCGGCGACGCTGGCGACACCGAGCGCCACCTGGGCGCTCGCCTCGAGCGCCAGGGCCAGCGCCTCGCGCCGCTCCGGGCTCAGCCGCTTGCTGTCGTCGAGGCCCTCGGGGATCGCGGCGGCGTCGAGGATCACCGCGGCGGCGACGACGGGCCCCGCCCACGGGCCGCGGCCGACCTCGTCGATGCCGCAGACCGGCAAGGGGCCCGCGCGCTCGAAATCGAAGTGCGGCCCGCGCGGCGCCTCGTCGTCCATCAAAGCCAGCCGCCCCGCCCGCCATCCTTGGTTGGCGACCTCGGGCGGAGTCGAACCGCCGACCTACCGCTTAGGAGGCGGTTGCTCTATCCTCTGAGCTACGAGGCCACGCGCCCTCTCTACCCGCACCGGCGCGCCGCGGTCAATCGAGGGGTTTTGTCTTGCCGCCGTCGGCGGCAGCGGGCAGGAGTCCGCGCCATGGCAGGACAGCGATCAGCGGCATGGGCCGGCGCGAGGCTGACGGCCGCCGCGCTGGCGCTCGCCATTGCCGGCTGCTCCGGCAGCTCGGCGCTGCCCGCCGACCCGGCGCCGCGATCGGAGGCCGAGCGCGGCCTCGTCGAGACGAGCGGCGGGATCTATGCCGACCGGGCGTTGAACGCCTATGCGCAGGCGGTTGGCCTAAGGCTGGTGGCCGCCGCCGGCGAGCGCACCGCCGGATGGCAGTTCCGTGTGCTCGACACCCCCGAGCCCAACGCCTTCTCGCTGCCGGACGGCCGGATCTACGTGACCCGCGGCATGCTGGCGCTCGCCGACAACGAAGCCGAGCTTGCCGCCGTCCTCGGCCACGAGATCGGCCATGCGATCAACGACGACGCCGAGCGGCGGATGAGCGAGGCGGCGCGGCGCGCGGCCGAGTTCAACGCCGACCGGCTCGGCATGCACTACCTGATCGCGGCCGGCTATGACCCGCGGGCGCAGGCGGCGTTCCTCGGCACGCTGCTTGCCAGCCACCGGCTGGCGGTGCGCGACGGCACCGCCACCCCCGAGCGCGCGCGGCGCGCCGAATCCGACCACCCGGGGCTGGCGGAGCGCCTCGTGGAGGCGCGGCGGCAGGCGGCAGGCGAGGCGGGCGGGCGGCTCGGCACCGACGCCTATCTCGATGCGATTGACGGCATGGTGTGGGGCGACGGCGCAGCGCAGGGCTACCTGCGCGGGCGGAGCTTCGTGCACCCCGACCTCGGCTTCGCCTTCGACGCGCCGGCCGGCTACACGCTGGCGAACCGGCCCGATGCCGTGGTCGCCTCGGGGCCGCGAGGGGCGGTGCTGCTCCTCGACAGCCTGCCCGACCCGGGCGGGACGCCGCAGGACTACCTGCTCCGCGGCTGGATCCCGGAGATCGGCGCCGGGCTGCACGCCGCCAGGATCGGCCCGGTGCGGGCGATGCGGCTGAACGGGCTCGACGCCGCTCAGGCCGAGGTGGCGCTCGAGAGCGGGCAGAGCCAGCGCGTCGCCGATCTGACCGTGGTGCGCTTCCGCGACCGGCTCTATCGTCTGACCGGGCTGCACCTGCCGGGCGACGCTACGGGCGCGACAGCGCTCGGGCGCGCGGCGGCGAGCTTCCGGCCGCTGTCGCCGGCCGAGGCCGCGGTGGCGGGCCCGGCGCGGATCGCCATCCACCGCGTTGCGCCGGGCGAGGACGCGGCCGAGCTGGCGGCGCGAATGCCGATGGCGGACGCGCGCGCGACCTTCGAGCTCCTGAACGGGCTTGCGCCCGGGCAGGACCCGGCAGTGGGTGAGCGGGTCAAGCTCGTGCAGTGACGCGAGCCGAGGGGTGCGACGCCGGGGCGGCGGCGGTGCGGACCCTCGCTTGTTGCCCGAAAACGCTTGGCCTAGTATCGAGGTGCGCCGCACACGGTCAGGGACGGGGATCGATGCCGAGAAGGAAATCCGACGGGAGCCAGAGCGACGCGGAGGCCCACGCGGCCGCGCAGGACGCAACGCGCGCGACCCGCGCCGAATTGCCGCTGGGCGGCGCCGAATCCGAGGCGCCGGAGGCGTCGCCGGGCACGCCGGAAGCGCAGGCGGCGGGCGAGCCCGCCGTGACCGAGCCCATCGTGACCGAGACCGTGGCCGTCGACGTGGATGCGGCGGCCGGCGCGGGCGAGGATCCGACCGCCGACGACGCGCGCGCCGAGGCGCATCGCGCCGAGGCCGAAGCCGACCGCGAGTGGTTCGGCGGCGAGGCGGCCGCCGAAGCGATGACCCCGGCGGAGGACGCGATCATCGCGAAGGCCGAGGAGACCCGGCCGGCGCTCGCGACCGCCCCCGCGGATCCGGAAGCGGTGGCGGCGGGCCGCGTCGAAACGGAACGCGCCGAGGAAAAGGCCGACCGGGAGTGGTTCGGCGGCTCCGAGCCGTCGGCGGGCGCCTCCGTCGCCGCGCCCCCGGTCCCGCCGGCGCCCGAGGCGGTGGCCGACGCCGATGACGGCGACGAGGGTGGCCATTCCGTCGCGGCGTGGGTGCTCGGGATCCTGCTCCTGCTGCTCGCGGGCGCCGCGCTCGGCATCTGGGGCGCGCCGAAGCTCGCGCCGAGGCTGCCGGCCGGCATGAAGCCGGTCGCCGACTGGCTGGCGCCCGGCTCGAGCGCCACCGAGGACGAGATCGCGACGCTGCGCGCCGACGTCGAAGGCCGGATCGCCGACCTCGACGCGCGCGTGGGCGCGCTGCCCTCGCCCGCCGACATCGACACCCGGATCGGCGCGCAGGTCTCGCCGCTCGCGAGCCAGCTCGCGGGCGACGTGACCGCGCTCAAGGCGAGCATCGGCCAGATCGACGGCGCCGACACCCGGGCGCGGCTCGACAAGCTCGAATCGGCGCTGCAGGGCCAGGCGGCCGAGCTCGGGACGCTCAAGGAGCAGCTGGCCGGCGCGGCCGGTGCCGCGAGCGCGGCGACGGCGGAGAAGATCGACGTCTACCGGGCCGAGCTCGACGGCGTGCGCGCCACGGTCGGCTCGCTGCAGGACCAGGTGGGCGCGCTCGCGGCGCGCATCGACGAGGTCGGCAAGAGCGCCGAGGCGCGGGTCGCCGCCGCCGAATCGAAGGCGACCGAGACCGCGGCCCAAGCCGCGACCGCGCTCAGCGCCGCCGAGGCCAACGCCCAGGTCGCGCTGATCCGGGCGGCGGTGGCGAGCGGCGCGCCCTATGCCGAGCCGCTCGGCCTCTTGCAGAGCCGCGGCGTGGCGGTCCCGGCCGGGCTCGAGGCGGGCGCCGCATCGGGCGTCGAGAGCCTCGCGGCGCTGCGCGACAGCTTCCCCGACGCCGCGCACGAGGCGATCAAGGCGAGCATCATGGCGAGCGCCGGCAACGGGGTCGTCGCGCGGGCGCGGGCCTACGTGCGGGCGCAGGTGGCGAGCCGGTCGCTGACGCCGCAGGCCGGCGCGGGCACCGACGCGGTGCTGTCGCGCATGGAGGACAAGCTGCGCCACGACGATCTCGCCGGTGCCCTCGAGGAGGCCAAGGCGCTTCCGTCGGAGGCCGCCGCGGCGATGGCGGGCTGGCTCGACGCGGCGCGGCTGCGCGCGGAGGCGATCGACGGCATGGCCGCGCTCGCCGCACCGCAGCCCGCCGCCGGCAACTGAGGGGAAGCGCGATGCTCTGGTCGATCCTGAAGATACTCGCGTTCCTCGCGCTGGTCGCGCTGGTCGCCTTCGGCGCCGCCTGGATCCTCGAGACGCCGGGCGAGGTGCGCATCGCCTTCGACGGCCGCGAGTTCACCGTGACGCCGATCGGCGCGATCATCGGCATGGCGGTGCTGGTGGTGGTGGCGCTGGTGCTCTTGAAGCTCCTCGGCCTGCTCGGCGCGGTCATGCGCTTCCTCCTCGGCGACGAGACGGCGATCAGCCGCTACTTCCACCGCAGCCGCGAGCGGCGCGGCTTCGACGCCTTCTCCGACGGGCTGCTGGCGCTCGCCTCCGGCGACAACAAGACCGCGCTGAAGAAGGCGCAGAAGGCCGACCGGCTGCTGGAGCGGCCCGAGCTGACCAAGCTCCTGACCGCGCAGGCGGCCGAGTCGGGCGGCGATCCCGACAAGGCGTTCGAGGCCTACAAGCAGCTCTTGCCGAACGACCGCACCCGCGCCGCCGGCATCGAGGGACTGGCGCGGCTGAAGCGCGACGAGGGCGATCTCGGCACCGCCGCGGCGCTCGCCAAGAAGGCAGTGGCGCTGCGGCCGGACAACGAGCGGATGCTGCGGATGCTCTTCGAGTTGCAGACGCGGGAAAGGGACTGGGCCGGCGCGCGCGAGACGCTGAACGCCTGGATGCACGCGCGCCTCTTGCCGCGCGACGTCGGCACCCGGCGCGACGCGGTGCTGTCGCTCGCCGATGCGCAGGCGGCCGTCGCTGCCGGCGACCTGGCGCGCGCCGATGAGGCGGCGCTGCAGGCGAAC
>JBDHSS010000057.1:0-13371 GCA_039808205.1 Paracoccaceae bacterium
CGCCGCAGTCGGGCATCCTCGGCATGCACAAGATCCAGGAGCGGCCGATGGTGGTGAAGGGCCAGATCGTCGCCCGGCCGATGATGTACCTCGCGCTCTCCTACGACCACCGCATCGTCGACGGCAAGGGCGCGGTTACCTTCCTCGTCCGGGTTAAGGAGGCGCTGGAGGATCCGCGCCGGCTCCTGATGGATCTGTGACGATGGCGCGGCGAGCCTCCGTTGCGACCCCGCACGGACGGCTCGCCGCCCCGCCGCCTGCTCCCTGCGACGTTTCGCAGCGCCCGGGCCCGCTGCGGCGCGGTTCCACGCCGGCGGGCATTCGGGTATCCGAGGGAACGAGATGACACGCTCCGAGGCCACCACCGCGATCCGAAGACCGCCCTTCCCCGGCGCCGCCGGCGTCGCGCGGCTCTCGTGCCTTCTCGCCCAGCCGCTCCTGTCGCATGTCGTGCGCCGGGTCGCCCGCAACCACCCCTCGCTCTTCGCGCGGCTCGGAGCGCACCAGACCACCGACTACGTGATCGACCCCGTCGAGCTGCCCTTCGCGCTGCACCTGCGCCCCGATCCGGCGGCGCTCGTCTTCCGCGCGGTGCCGCGCGACGCGCTGCCGCCGGCCGGGGCGGTGATCCGCGGCCGGTTCCTGCTGTTGCTGCAGCTGCTCGATGCCGACGAGGACGGCGACGCCGCCTTCTTCTCGCGCGATCTCGAGATCACCGGCAACACCGAGGCCGTGGTGCGCCTGCGCAACGCGCTCGACGACGTGGACGGCTCGATCGCCGAGGAGACGGCGGCGATGTTCGGCCCGCCCGGCCGGGCCGTCCTCGCGCGGCTGCGGCAGAGCTATTCTCCGGATGCCAGAGGGAGCGCCTGACGTGAGCCTCGCCGAGCTGATCTGCCCCGCCGGCACCCCGGCCGCGCTGCGCACCGCGGTCGAAGCCGGTGCCGATGCCGTCTACTGCGGCTTTCAGGACGAGACGAACGCGCGCAACTTCCCGGGCCTGAACTTCACGCCCGACGAGCTCGCCGAGGCGATTCGCCATGCGCACGGGCGCGGCACCAAGGTGCTGCTGGCGCTCAACACCTATCCGCCCGCGGGCAAGGTCGACCTCTGGCGCACCGCCGCCGACGTCGGCGCGCGCCTCGGGGTCGACGCCTTCATCGTCGCCGACATGGGCGTCGCCGACTACATCGCGCGCACCCATCCCGGCATCAGGCTGCACCTCTCGGTTCAGGCCGCCGCCTCCAGCCCCGAGGCGATCCGCTACTATTGCGAGAGCTTCGGCGTCCGGCGGGTGGTGCTGCCGCGGATCATGACCATCCCCGAGATCCGGCAGCTCCGCCGCGAGATCCCGTGCGAGATCGAGACCTTCATCTTCGGCAACCACGGGCTGATGGTCGAGGGGCGCTGCAGCCTGACGAACTATCTTACGGGTCAGTCCACCAACATGGACGGCGTCTGCTCGCCCGCGTCCGAGGTCGAGTACGTGCGCGACGCGGCGACGGGCGACATGGCGAGCTGCCTTGGCGGCTTCACCATCGACCGCTTCGGTCCCGGCGAGATGGCGGGGTATCCCACGATCTGCAAGGGCCGCTACACCGCGCCGCACCATCCCGAGGGCTACTACGCCTTCGAGGAGCCGGTGAGCCTCAACCTCTCGCGCCTCCTGCCCGAGCTGATCGACGCGGGCGTGGATGCCTTCAAGATCGAGGGGCGGCAGCGCTCCAAGTCCTACGTGCGCAGCGTGGTCTCGGCCTTCCGCCGCGCGGTCGACGACATCCGCGCCGGCCGGACCGCGAACCTCGCCGATCTGGTCGCGCTGACCGAGGGCCAGAAGGAAACGCAAGGCGCGTTCCAGACCAAGAAATGGCGATAGCACGATGACCGCGAAGCTGACGCTCGGGCCGATTGCCTATCACTGGTCCGCCGAGGAGAAGCGCGACTTCTACGCGCGCATTGCCGATGAGGCCCCGGTCGACGAGGTCTATCTCGGCGAGGTGATCTGCTCGAAGCGCGCGCCCTTCTTCGAGGCCGAGCTGCCCGAGACGATCGCTCGAGTGGAGCGGGCCGGGAAGACGCCGGTGCTGTCCTCGCTCGCTGAGGTGATGCTGCCGCGCGAGCGCAAGGCAACGGCGGACCTGGCGGCGATGGACACGCCCGAGATCGAGATCAACAACGCCGCCGGTCTCCATGCGCGCGGGCGCAAGCCGCATCGGATCGGCCCGTTCATGAACGCCTACAACGAGGCGACGATCGACTGGATGGCGCGCCAGGGCGCCACCCACGTCTGTCTGCCTCCCGAGCTGCCGGCGGCATCGATCGCAGTGGCGGCGCGCGCGGCGCGAGAGCTTGGGCTCGGCGTCGAGGTGCAGGTCTTCGGCCGCGCCTCGCTCGCGGTCTCGGCGCGCTGCTACCACGCGCGCGCCCACGGCCGGACCAAGGACAACTGCCTGTTCGTCTGCGAGGACGATCCCGACGGGATGCCGCTCCGGACGCGGGACGACCGGCCGATCCTGCGGGTCAACGGCATTCAGACCCAGTCGGAGAGCTACGTCGACCTGCTGCCCGAGTTAGACAGCCTCGTCGGGATGGGCGTGACCCACCTGCGGCTGATGCCGCAGGCCGTCGACATGGTCGCGGTCGCGCGAACGTTCCGGGGCTGCCTCGACGGAGAGTTGGCAGTGGCCGAGGCCGAGGACCGGCTGCGCGCGCTCTGCGCCGAGACGCCGTTCAGCAACGGCTTCTTTCACGGCGCGGCCGGCTACGCCCGTGTCGCCAACGCCGCGCCGGACGCGCCGGGCATCCAATGAGCACCGACCACAGGCCGCGGCCTGCGCCGGCGAGAAACGACAGGGGACAGGGACATGGCTGATTACGACGTCATCATCATCGGCGGCGGCCCCGGCGGCTACGTCTGCGCCATCCGGTGCGCCCAGCTCGGCCTTCGCACAGCCTGCGTCGAGGGACGCGAGACGCTGGGCGGAACCTGCCTCAACGTCGGCTGCATCCCGTCGAAGGCGCTGCTACACGCCTCCGAGCTCTACCACGAGGCGCACGACAGCTTCGAGAAGATGGGCCTGACCGCCGGCGCCTCGGTCGGCGTCGACGTGGCGAAGCTGCAGGCCTACAAGCAATCGACGGTCGAGTCGAACACCAAGGGCATCGAGTTCCTGTTCAAGAAGAACAAGGTCGACTGGCTGAAGGGCTGGGGCAAGATCACCGCGCCCGGCGAGGTCAGCGTCGGCGACGCCACCCACAAGGCGAAGAACATCGTCATCGCCTCGGGCTCGGAGGTGACGCCGCTCCGGGGCGTCACCATCGACGAGAAGACCGTGGTCTCCTCGACCGGCGCGCTCGAGCTCGCGGAGGTGCCGAAGCGCCTCGTCGTCATCGGTGCCGGCGTCATCGGCCTCGAGCTCGGCTCGGTCTACGCCCGGCTCGGCGCCGAGGTGACGGTGCTCGAGTTCCTCGACCAGATCACCCCGGGGATGGATCTCGAGATCTGCAAGGCGCTGCAAAAGCAGTTGGCCCGGCAGGGGCTCACCTTCATCCTCGGCGCCGCGGTGCAGTCGGCCGAGCCCGGCGAGGCCGGGGTCCGCGTCACCTGGAAGCTGCGCAAGGACGAGAGCGAGGGCTCGCTCGACGCTGACGTCGTTCTCGTCGCCACCGGCCGCCGGCCTTTCGTCGAAGGCCTCGGCCTCGACGCCCTCGGCGTCGCGCTGACCGAACGCGGTCAGGTCAAGGTGGACGCCAACTGGCGGACCAGCGTTCCGGGCATCTTCGCGATCGGCGACGTGACTCCGGGCCCGATGCTCGCCCACAAGGCCGAGGATGAAGGCATGGCCGTGGCCGAGACCATCGCCGGCCAGCATGGCCACGTGAACTATGGCGTGATCCCGGGCGTGATCTACACCTCGCCCGAGGTCGCCTCGGTCGGCGAGACCGAGGAGAGCCTGAAGGCGGCGGGACGCGCCTACAAGGTCGGCAAGTTCCCGTTCATGGGCAACGCGCGCGCCAAGAGCTACTTCATGGGCGACGGCTTCGTGAAGCTGCTTGCCGACAAGGAGACCGATCGCGTGCTCGGCGCCCACATCATCGGCCCGCAGGCGGGCGAGCTCATCGCCGAGGTGTGCGTCGCCATGGAGTTCGGCGCCGCCGCCGAGGACATCGCCCGCACCTGCCACGCGCATCCGACCTGCTCCGAGGCGATCCGCGAGGCCGCGCTTGCCTGCGGCGAGGGCGCGATCCACGCCTGAGCCGGGCGCCGCTCACGCCATGAGCATGCGCAGTCCTTGCGTCACGTCCATTCGCACCGCGAGCCGCAGCCCCGGCTCGTCCCCGGCCCTGAGGGCCGCGATGATCTTGCGGTGCGTGTCGCTCGCCGGCCGGCGCTGCAGCCGCTCGTAGAGCAGCCGCATCGTCGGCCCCGCCTGCAGCCATACCGTCTCGATCAATCCGAGCATCGCCGGCGCCTGCGCCCGCAGATAGAGCGTGCGGTGAAACTCGAGGTTGGTGCGCACGTAGCCCGAGGCGTCGCGCTTCACGATCGTCTCGTCGATGGCGGCGTTGATCGCCTGCATCCGGTCGGTCAGCGCCGCGTGCGCCCGCGGCAGCGCCCGGCTGGCAAGCTCGGGCTCGATCAGCGCCCGCAGTGCCGCCAGCTCCTCGATCCGCTCGCTCGCAAGCTCCGGCGTCGACACCCGGCCCGACGCCGACAGCTTGAGCGCCCCCTCCGCCACCAGCCGCCGCACCGCCTCGCGCGCGGGCGTCATGCTGACCCCGAACTCGGCGGCGAGGCCGCGCAGCGTCAGCGTCACGCCCGGCGCGATCTGGCCGTGCATGATCCGGGCGCGGAGGGTGCGATAGAGGCGCTCGTGCGCCGGCACCAGCGTCTCGCCGAGCCGCTCGCGCTCGACGATCGGCATCAGCCCTCGCGGGTGCCGAAATCGAGCCGGTGCAGCTCGGCCCCCTCTCGGCGCAGCCAGTCGCGCGGCCCCTCGAAGTCGGGCACCAGCCGGCGCACCACGCCCCAGAATTGCGGCGAGTGGTTGAGCTCGGCGATGTGCGCCACCTCGTGCGCGGCCACGTAGTCGAGCACCTCTGGCGGCGCCATCACCAGCCGCCACGAGAACATGAGATCGCCCTTGGCGTTGCACGAGCCCCATCGGCTGCGCGGATCGCGCAAGGTGATCCGCCCGACCGCGACGCCGATCCGCGCCGCATAGTGCCCGGCGGCAGTGACACACGCTGCCCGGGCCTCCTCGCGCAGCCACGCGGCAACCCGCGGACCGCACGCGTCCGCCGGTCCCGGCACCAGGAGCTCGCCGTCCCGGCGCTCGATCCTGCCGCTTTCCCGGCGGCGCACCGCGAGCTCGCCGCCGCGAAACGGCAGCACCGCGCCATCGGCGATCCGCGCTCCCGGCGCGCGCAGCGCCAGCTGGCCGCGCAGCCAGGTCTCGTGTTCCACCAGGAAGGCCTTCGCCCGGGCGATCGTCACCCGCGGCGGCAGCGTCAGCGTCGGCGTCGGCCCGCCGTGCACCACCCGGAGCACCATGCGGCGCACGCCGGCGTGCCGGCGCAGTCGGATCTCGATCGCAGGCTCGCCGATCCGGATCGCCTCGGCCATCAGGCCGCGCCGCGCTGCTCGCGGATGAACTCGCGCACCTGCGGCTCGATCAGGGTCCGCCAGCGCGACCCGTTGAAGACACCGTAGTGCCCGACGCCCTGGGCGACGTAGCGCCGGCGCTTCGCCTCGGGCAGCCGCGGCACCATGTCGTGCGCGGCCTCGGTCTGGCCGAGCCCGGTGATGTCGTCCTTCTCGCCCTCGACGGTCATCAGGGCGATGTCGTGGATCGCCGTGGTGTCGATCAGCTGCTTGCGGTAGCGATACTCGCCCTTCGCCATCAGCCGCTTCTGGAACACCCGCTCGATCGTCTGCAGGTAGAACTCGGCGGTCAGGTCCATGACCGCCATGTATTCGTCATAGAAGGTGCGGTGCTGGTCCGCCCCGTCGCCGTCGCCGCGAACCAGGTTCTGGAACTGGTGCACGTGCGCATCGACATGCCGGTCGATGTTCATGGCGAGGAAGCCCGACAGCTGGAGGAACCCCGGATAGACCCGGCGCATGAAGCCGCGGCAGGGCCAGGGCACCATCACCACGGCGTTGTTCTCGAACCAGCCGAGCGGGCGCTTCGCCGCCAGCTCGTTCGGCTGCTTGGGGTTGCGCGCGGTATCAATCGGCGAGCCCATCAGCGTCATCGACGCCGGACGCTTGGGGTTGTCGGCCATCGCCATGCGCGTGGCAGCGGCCATCACCGGAATGCCGGGCTGACAGACGGCGAGCACCGCGATCCGTTCGCCGCTGCCGGTCAGCGTCTCGATCATCTCGACCAGGTAGTCGGTATAGTCGTCGAGATCGAACTCGCCGTAGGCCATCGGCACGTCGCGGGCATCGACCCAGTCGGTGATGTAGAGATCATGCGTCGGCAGCATGTCGCGCACCGTGCCGCGCAGCAGCGTCGCGTAGTGGCCCGACATCGGCGCCACGATCAGCACCTTGGGGTCGTTGCGCGCCTCGGCGGCGGTGGAGACGCGGCGGAAGTGCAGCAGGCGGCAGAATGGCGCGGCCCAGACCACCTCCTCCTCGACCGGCGTCGGCACGCCATCGACCTCGATCACAGGGATGCCGAACTCGGGCTTGCCGTAGCGGCGGGTGGCGCTGATGAACATCTCGAGCGCCGCGGAGACTGCCCGCGAGCCGTAGGAGGCGGCGATCGGGTTCAACGGGTTTCGAATCACCTGCTGGCTGACCTGCGCTGCCGCCCGCATGGGCGAAAATGCCGCATGGGTCATTTCGTACGCGTGATAAAGCATCCCCAACCCTCTGGTACCCTTCTCTATCGCACTCCCCCGTTCGGTGACGGTATAACTTCCTGCTGCACCGCATCAAGAACTATCAGCGTCAATGCCGGGGCGCGTGCCCATCTGCCTTAACGGCAAAGATTTGACAAAGTTCATGCGGCATGGCATGGCGCCGGAAAATTCCCTCATAGACCCCAAGAGGATACCGCATGCCCAAGGACGAATGGGGCGTAAAGCGCGTTTGCCCGACCTGCTCCACCCGCTTCTACGACCTTCGTAGCGATCCGATGACCTGCCCGAACTGCGGCGCGATCTTCACCGTCGAGAGCCTGACCGCGGCGAAGGCGAAGGTCATCCGCACCGAAAAGGCCAAGCCCGAGCCGGTGGACATCGAGGATCTGCCCGAGATCGACACCGACGACGAGGGCATCGAGTCCGACGACGAGCTCGACGACGAGATCCTCGAGGACGAGGAGGACAACGTCGACCTCGACGAGATCGCCGACGTCGCCTCCGACGAGGAAGAGGGCTGACGCCCGGCTCGGCGGCGCGGAGAAGCGGTGATTTACCGCTTGATCTGCCCGCGCCGCCCTCCTAAACAACGGCGCGCGGGCCGCACCCGCACGGGGCCATAGCTCAGCTGGGAGAGCGCTTGCATGGCATGCAAGAGGTCAGGGGTTCGATCCCCCTTGGCTCCACCAACCCACCCCTGACAACTTCGACGGAGTCGCCAACGGCTCCGCTGCACGGGGCGGGCAAGACCTGCATCGGCGACCGAAGCGAATCGCGATCGACAGGCGAACGCATGCGTTCGCCTGTCGGGCCGATTTCGAAGCACCCCGCTTTGGAGTGCGCCCCTTACCCCCCGATCGAGCGGCCGGCCTCCTTCGGCCAGGCGAGACCGCGGTGCGCGGCGGCGAGCGGCGCCAGCCGGGCGAGCACCTCCGGCGCGGCCGGGCAGGCGCGGCCGGCCTTCATGTCGACGTGCAGCAACATCTGCTCGCCGGTGGCAAGCAGGCGGCCGTCGCCGGCGTGGATGCGGTGGAAGACCCGGAGCCGCTTGTCATCGGTCGCGAGGATCTGCGTCGTCGCATGCCAGCGCTCGCCGAGCTTGGCCTCGTCGAGGTGGCGGAGGTGGGTCTCGACGGTGTAATAGCTGCGCCCCGCCGTCACGTAGGCGCCGAAGGCACCGATCCGCTCAAGCAGCGCATCCGTCGCCATGCTGCACGCCTCGAGATAGCGGCTTTCGGTCATGTGGCCGTTGTAGTCGATCCAGGCCTCCGGCACCCGGCTCTCGACCAGCCGCAGCGGCTCGGAAGGCTCCGCTGCCGCGGCCGCGACGAGCCGCGTCTCCTGCTGGCGCAGCAGCGCGCCGGCGCCCCAGCCCTGGCCGTCCTGCTGCACGGCGAGCGCGCGGATCATCGCGACGAGGTTGTCGTCGCGGATCCGCTCGAGCGCGCGGATCGAGAGCGTGCCGGTCTGGGCATCGGACTGGTCGGCGATCTTGCCGACCAGCGCGTCGTCGAGCTCCGGCACGTCCATGAGCTTGGTCCACGGCCATTTCAGCGCCGGGCCGAACTGGGCGAGGAAATGCCGCATCCCGGCCTCGCCGCCGGCGATGCGATAGGTCTGAAACAGCCCCATCTGCGCCCAGCGCAGGCCGAAGGAGTAGCGGATGATGTCGTCGATCTCCTCGACGCTGGCCACGTCGTCGTTGACGAGCCACAGCGCCTCGCGCCACAGCGCCTCGAGCAGCCGGTCGCCGACGAAGGCCTCGATCTCGCGGCGGATCACCACTGCCTTCATGCCGAGATCAGAGTAGAGCGCGACCGCACGCTCGACCGCCTCGGCCGAGGTCTGCCGGCCC
The DNA here is from genome assembly GCA_039808205.1 of Paracoccaceae bacterium. GTDB lineage: Bacteria > Pseudomonadota > Alphaproteobacteria > Rhodobacterales > Rhodobacteraceae > Amaricoccus. Next base: position 8,729 of record JBDHSS010000057.1, read on the forward strand.
GCGACGATCTCGACCAGCGGCAGCAGATAGACCGGGTTGAACGGATGCGCGACCACCAGCCGCTCGGGGTGCGCCATGCCGTCCTGCAGGTCGGACGGCAGCAGCCCCGAGGTCGACGAGCCGATGATCGCCTCGGCCGGCGCCGCCGCGTCGATGGCGCGGAGCACCGAGCGCTTGAGTTCCAGCCGCTCCGGAACGCTCTCCTGCACGAAGCCGGCACCGGCGACCGCGGCCTCGAGCGTCGGCGCGAAGCTCAAGGCCCCGCGCGGCGGCAGCGGTGCGGAGACGAGGCGCGCGACCGCGCGCTCGGCGTTCGCCACCACCTCGCCGACGATGCGCTCCGCGTCGGGGCCCGGGTCGAAGACGGCGACGTCGATCCCGGCCAGCAGGAGGCGCGCGACCCAGCCGGCGCCGATCACTCCGCCGCCGACACAGGCGGCCTTCTTCGGCAGCACGCTCGCCCCCGCGCTCACTGGCGGCGCTCCAGCTTGAGCTTCGCCCGCACCTCGGCCGGGGTCAGGAGCCGCGCGCCCATGCCGCGCACGATCTCGGCGGCGCGCTCGACCAGCGCGCCGTTGGTGGCAAGCTCGCCCTTGCCGAGCCAGAGGTTGTCCTCGAGGCCGACGCGGATGTTGCCGCCGAAGAGCGGGGCGAGGGCGGCATAGGGCAGCTGGTTGCGCCCGATCGAGAACGCCGAGAACGTCCAGTCGGCCGGCATGGCGTCGACGATCGCCTTCAGCGTGCCGATGTCGTCCGGCGCCCCCCACGGAATGCCCATGCAGAGCTGGACCATCACCGGGTCGTCGATCACGCCTTGCGCCTTCAGCCACTTGGCGAGGAGCAGGTGGCCCGTGTCGAAGACCTCGATCTCCGGCCGCACCCCCATCGCCTGGATCTGCCGCGCCATCTCCTTGAGCATGGCGGGGGTGTTGGTCATGATGTAGTCGCCCTCGCCGAAGTTCATCGTGCCGCAGTCGAGCGTGCAGATCTCGGGGCGAAGCTCGGCGACGTGGGCGAGGCGCTCGGTGGCGCCGGCCATGTCGGTGCCGCGCGGGTCGGTCGGGAACGGCGCCTCGGCCGAGCCGAGCACCAGGTCGCCGCCCATGCCGGCGGTCAGGTTCAGGACGACGTCGACGTCCGAGGCGCGCACCCGCTCCACGACCTCGCGGTAGAGCTTCGGATCGCGCGCGCCCTTGCCGGTCTCCGGGTCGCGGACGTGGATGTGGGCGATGGCGGCTCCGGCGCGGGCTGCCTCGATGGCGGCGGCGGCGATCTCGGCCGGCGTCACCGGCACCTTGTCGGAGCGCGAGGTGGTGTCGCCGGCGCCGGTCACGGCGCAGGTGATGAAGACGTCCCTGTTCGGCTGCAGCGGCATGGCGGGCTCCCTTCGCGGATGGCTGATCGGCTTCCTACTTGACGGAGCGGCCTCCCCAGTATTTGGCTTCACCCGAAGCTGACTTTGCAGAGAGCGAAGCGCATGATCTTCGAGGCCTCGGAGGATTCGGTCGCGATCACGCTGCTCGTCTTCCCGGACACCTCGCTGATGACGCTGGCGGCGACGGTCGATCCGATGCGCGCGGCGAACCGCGTCGCAGGGCGCGCGATCTACCGCTGGGAACTGGTGTCGATCGACGGCAGCGCGCCGGTCACGAGCTGCGGACTGCCGATCCCCGTGCATGGCCGCTTCGAGCCGGAGCGACGGCGCGACGTCCTGATCGTGCTCGCTGCCTTCAATGTCGCGGCGCATTCGACGCGGCCGGTGCTGCGCGCGGTGCGCGCCGGCGCCCGTCATGCGGCGATGACCGGCGGCATCGAGGCCGGCGCCTGGGTGCTCGGGCTCGCCGGCCTGCTCGACGGCCGCGCGGCGACGACGCACTGGGAGGATCTGGAGGAGTTCGCCGCGCGGTTCCCGCTGACCGACGCGCGTCCGGACCGCTGGGTGATCGACGGCCCGGTGTTCACCGCCGGCGGCGCGATGCCGGCGCTCGACCTGATGCTGGCGCTGATCCGGGCGCGGCAGGGCTTCTCCACCGCGCTCGATGTGGCGAGCGTCTACATCTACGACGAGACGCAGGCGGCGAGCGAGGCGCAGCCGCTCGTCTCGCTCGGACGGCTGCGCGACCGCGAGCCGCGCGTCGCCGCGGCGATCCGGGCGATGGAGGCGCACCTCGATGCGCCGCTGCCGGTCAGCGCCATCGCCCGGCGCGGCGGGGTCTCGGCGCGGCGGCTGGAGACGCTGTTCCACGCCGCCGTCGGCACGTCGCCGGGCGCCTACTACCTGGCGCTACGGCTGAAAGCGGCGCGGCGGCTGGTGCTCGACACCGGCCTGCCGATGGCCGATGTCGCCGACCGCACCGGCTTCTCCTCGATCGCGGCCTTGTCGCGCGCGTTCCGGCGCGAGTACGGGCAGCCGCCTTCGGCCGCCCGCCGGCATGCTCAGAGACCGAGCCCCTGACGCGCCGCCGCCAGCCCGGGCTGGCCGTCGCGGGTGGTCACGCCATCGAGCCACGCGTCGAGCACGTCCGGGTTGGCCTTCAGCCACTTCTCGGCCGCCTCGTCGGCGGTCATGCCGTCGTCGAGGATGTAGCTCATCATCACGTCCTCGGCGCCGACGGTGAACGCGAGGTTCTGCAGGAACTTGCCGACATTCGGGCAGTCCTTCGAGTACCCCGGCCGGGTGTTGGTCAGCACCGTCGCCGCGCCGTCGTTCGGGCCGAACACGTTGTCGCCGTCGGTCAGGTACGCCATGTCGATGTTGACGTTCATCGGGTGCGGCCGCCAGCCGAAGAACACGATCGGCTTGTCGGACTTCACTGCGCGGTTCACCTGCGCGAGCATCGCCTGCTCGCTCGACTCGACCAGCTCGAAGTCCTTGAGCCCGAACTTGTCATCGTCGATCATCTTGGCGATCGTGGCGTTGGCGCTGCTGCCGGCCTCGATGCCGTAGATCTTGTGGCCGAGGTCGTCGCCGAACTTGGCGATGTCGGCATAGGTCTTGAGCCCGTTGTCGAACGCCGCCTTGGGCACCGCGAAACCGATGAGCGCCCCCTCAAGGTTCACGCGCGGCACCTCGATCTTGCCGGCGTCGACCAGCGGCTTCTGGATCGGCTCCTGCAGCGGCATCCAGTTGCCGAGGAAGATGTCGATGTCGCCGCGCGGCAGCGCCTCGTAGGTCACCGCCACCGAGAGGACGTCGACCTTGGGGGTGTAGCCGAGGTTCTTCAGGACGAGCGTGGTCAGCGCGGTGGTCGCCGAGATGTCGGTCCAGCCGACATCGGAGAAGCGCGGCGTGGCGCAGCTCGCGCTCTCGGCGCTCCACGCCGGCAGACTGCCGGCAGTCATCGCGACGATGAGGCCTGCGGCGAATATCCTCTGGGTCATCTCTGCCTCCGGCAGCTGGGGGTGTGCGGCCGGAGCATAGGCGCACGGCGCCCGAGTTCTTTGCTCGAAGCGCCGGCTTGTTGACGAATCGCGCAGCGCGAGCCGGGGAAGCGCGCGTATGGAGCCGCGCCGTGCGCGGCCCGCGGGTCAGGCGATCGGCTCGGGCTCCATGCCGTCGTCGCGCGCGGGACGGCCGGCCTTGCCGGTCTTCGGGATCGAGGCGATGCCGGACGCGGTGTCGTCCTTGTCGTCGTCCTCGCCACCGCGATTGAGCGGCTGGCCGTGGATCACCCGGGTGATCTCCTTGCCGGTCAGAGTCTCGTACTCGAGCAGGCCGTTCGCCAACCGGTCGAGATCGTCGCGCTTCTCGGTCAAGATGCGCTTCGCCGTCTCATAGCCCTCGTCGACGAACTTGCGCACTTCCTGGTCGATCATCTCCTGGGTGTCGGGCCCGGCGTTGACCCCGCCGCCCTGCGGGCCGAGGTAGGAGAACTGCTCGTTGGCATAGTCGATATTGCCGAGCGCCGGCGACATGCCGAACTTCGTCACCATGGCGCGCGCGATGCGGCTTACCTGCTGGATGTCGGACGCGGCGCCGCTCGTCACGTTCTCCGGCCCGAACACCAGCTCCTCGGCGACCTTGCCGCCCATCGCCATTGCAATCATCGACTTGTACTTGGTCATCGTGACCGAGAGCTGGTCGCGCTCGGGCAGCGACAGCACGAGGCCAAGGGCGCGGCCGCGCGGGATGATCGTCGCCTTGTGGATCGGGTCGTGCTGCGGCACGTTCATGCCGACGACGGCGTGGCCGGCTTCGTGGTAGGCGGTGAGCTTGCGCTCCTCGTCGGACATGACCATCGAGCGCCGCTCCGCGCCCATCATCACCTTGTCCTTGGCGTTCTCGAAGTCGTCCATGGTGACGAACCGCTTGCCGGTCCGCGCCGCCATCAGCGCCGCCTCGTTGACGAGGTTGGCGAGATCCGCGCCGGAGAAGCCCGGCGTGCCGCGCGCGATGACGCGCAGGTCGACGTCAGCCGCCAGCGGCACGCGCCGGGCGTGCACGGCCAGGATTTTCTCGCGGCCCTTGATGTCGGGGTTCGTCACCTGCACCTGGCGGTCGAAGCGGCCGGGGCGCAGCAGCGCGGGGTCGAGCACGTCGGGGCGGTTGGTGGCGGCGATGAGGATCACGCCCTCGTTCGCCTCGAAGCCGTCCATCTCGACGAGGAGCTGGTTCAGCGTCTGCTCGCGCTCGTCGTTGCCGC
>JBDHSS010000058.1:0-13104 GCA_039808205.1 Paracoccaceae bacterium
CACGCCGTCCGGCGCTCCCGGCGCGCGGTGCGTTCCGCCTGGTCCTCGCGCATCGCCTGCGTCTCCCCCGCGGGTCCGCCGCTGGCGGCGGCACGCACCATCTTGACGAGCGCCCCTCCGCCCGGTCAAGCGCCACACGCGCCCCCCGCGCGAGCCGGCTCGACGGTCGGGCGGGGGTGTTTCGCGGCGTTGCCAAAAACCTTCGGGCTTGTTTCAATCGTCGCAGCTTCGGGGGGCCAATGGCGCGCATCGCTGTCGTCGACGACGAGGAGGACATCCGGGAGATGCTCCGCGACTATCTCGGCCGCGCCGGGCACGAGGTGGTCACTGCGCGCGACGGGCCGTCGCTCGAGGCGCTCCTCGCCGCCGGGCCGCCGCCGGCGCTCTTCGTGCTCGACGTCGGCCTCCCCGGCCAGGACGGGCTCGAGCTGGCGCGGATGCTGCGCGCGCGCCTCGACCCCGGCATCGTGATGCTGACCGGGGCAGGCGACCTCGTCGACCGCGTCGTCGGGCTCGAGATCGGCGCCGATGACTATGTCGCCAAGCCCTTCGAGCTCGCCGAGCTTGCCGCCCGCATCGCCGCGGTGCTGCGCCGCCGCGGCCCCGAGCGGCCGCAAGCCGTGGAAGGGGCCGCCTTCGGCCGCTACCGGCTCGACCTGCGCGCCTTCTGCCTGCGCGACGCGAGCGGGCGCACGGTGGAGCTGAGCCCGATGGAGGTCGACCTCGTCGCTGCCTTCGCCACCAACCCCGGCAAGGTCCTGTCGCGCGACGACCTCATGCGCCTCGCGCCGCCGCGCGATGACGACAGCAACGACCGATCGATCGACCACCGGATCACCCGGCTGCGCCGCAAGCTCGAGGACGACCCCGAGCACCCGCAGCTCGTCAAGACGGTTCGGGGGATGGGCTACGTCTTCACCGGCTGAGCCCCGGCTTGGACGTCCGCCCGGCGCGCCCTAAACCCAATGTCATGCACGCCGCCGATCTCCTCGTCCCGCGCCCCGAAGGGCTCTACTGCCCGCCCGGCGACTTCTTCATCGACCCGACCCGCCCGGTGGCCCGCGCGCTGGTCACGCACGCGCACTCCGACCACGCGATCGCCGGCCACGGCGCGGTGCTGGCGACGCGGGAGACGCTCGACATCATGGCGATTCGCCTCGGCGCGGGCTTCGCCGGCACGACGCAAACAGCAGTCCGGGGCGAGACGATCGGGCTCGGCGGAGCCACGGTGAGCTTCCACCCGGCCGGCCACGTGCTCGGCTCGGCGCAGGTCGCGGTGGAGAAGGACGGGTTTCGCATCGTCGCTGCCGGCGACTACAAGCGCAGCCCCGACCCGACCTGCGCCGGCTTCGAGCCGGTGCGCGGCGACATCTTCATCACCGAGGCGACGTTCGGGCTGCCGGTCTTCCGCCATCCGAGCCCGCTCGGCGAGGCGCAAAAGCTCCTGCACTCGCTGGCGCAGTTTCCCGAGCGCAGCCACCTCGTCGGCGTGTACGCGCTCGGCAAGGCGCAGCGGCTGATCGCGCTCCTGCGCGCCGCCGGCCACGCCGGGCCGATCTACGTGCATGGCGCGCTGCGCCGGCTCTGCGACTACTACGCGAGCCGCGGCGTCGATCTCGGCGAGCTGCCCGACGCCACCGTCGGGCGCGGGCGCGCGCGCGACTTCGCCGGGCAGATCGTGCTCGGGCCGACGTCGGCCTTTGCCGGGCCGTGGGTACGCCGCTTCGCCGACCCGCTGATCGGCTTCGCCTCCGGCTGGATGCAGGTGCGCGCCCGTGCCCGCCAGCGCGGGGTGGAGCTGCCGCTCGTCATCTCCGACCACGCCGACTGGAGCGAGCTGACCGCCACCATCGACGAGCTCGACCCGACCGAGGTCTGGGTGACGCACGGCCGCGAGGAGGCGCTGGTGCGCTGGTGCAGCCTCGCCGGCCGCCGCGCGCGGCCGCTGCACCTCGTCGGCTACGAGGACGAGGCGGAGGACTGATGCGCCGCTTCGCCGAGCTTCTCGAACGTCTCGCCTTCACGCCCGCGCGCAACGGCAAGCTGCGGCTCCTGACCGACTACCTCGCTGCGGCGCCCGATCCGGATCGCGGCTGGGGGATCGCCGCGATCACCCGCGACCTGACGCTCGACGCGGTCAAGCCCGCGATGCTGCGCGCGTTGACCGAGGCGCGCGTTGACCCCGAGCTCCTCGCGCTGTCGCACGACTTCGTCGGCGACCTCGCCGAGACGATCGCGCTGATCTGGCCGCCGACGCCCGGCCCGGTGGCCGACCCGCCGCTCGCCGAGGTGATCGACCGGCTGCGCGGCGCCTCCCGGCGCGAGGCGCCGCAGGTGGTCGAGCGCCTGCTCGACCGGCTCGACGCCTCCGGGCGCTTCGCGCTCCTCAAGCTCGTGACCGGCGGGCTGCGCGTCGGCGTCTCGGCGCGCCTCGCCAAGCAGGCGCTGGCCGACTTCGGCGGCCGCGACGTGACCGAGATCGAGGAGCTGTGGCACGGGCTCGCCCCGCCCTACCTCGGGCTCTTCGCCTGGCTCGCGGGCACCGGTCCGAAGCCCATGCCGCGCGCCGCCGCGCCGTTCCGCCCGGTGATGCTCGCGCACGCGCTCGACGTGGCCGACCTCGCGAAGCTCGATCCCGCCGACTTCCTCGCCGAATGGAAATGGGACGGCATCCGGGTGCAGGCGGTCAGCGACGCCGGCGGCCGCCGGCTCTACTCGCGCACTGGCGACGACATCTCCGGCGCCTTTCCGGATCTCGTCGACGCGCTCGCCTTCGACGCGACGCTCGACGGCGAGCTGCTGGTCCGGCGACCGGATGGCTCGATCGCCACCTTCTCCGACCTGCAGCAGCGGCTGAACCGCAAGACCGTCACCGCGGCGCAGCTCGCGCGCTACCCCGCGCACCTGCGCGCCTACGATCTCCTGCAGGCGGGCGCGCGCGACCTGCTGGCCGAGCCCTTCGCGGCGCGCCGCGCGGCACTCGAGGCGCTCGGCGCGACGCTCGACCCCGGCCGGTTCGATCTGTCGCCGCTGCTGCCGGTCGCAAGCTGGGACGACCTCGCCGCGCTGCGCGCCGCGCCGCCCGACCCGGTGATCGAAGGCGTGATGCTGAAGCGCCGCGACAGCCCCTATGTGCCCGGACGCCCCAAGGGCCTGTGGTTCAAGTGGAAGCGCGACCCGCACACCGTCGATGCGGTGCTGATGTACGCCCAGCGCGGCCACGGCAAGCGCTCGGGGTTCTACTCCGACTATACGTTCGGGGTCTGGACCGAGGACGGCGCGCTGACGCCGGTCGGCAAGGCCTACTTCGGCTTCACCGACGCCGAGCTCGCCGAGATCGACCGCTGGGTGCGCAGCAACACCACGGAGCGCTTCGGCCCGGTCCGCGCGGTGCGCGCCGAGCCCGACCACGGCCTGGTGCTCGAGGTGGCCTTCGAGGGCCTCGCCCGCTCGGCCCGCCACCGCTCGGGCCTCGCCATGCGCTTCCCGCGCATTGCCCGCCTGCGCTGGGACAAGCCGCCGTCCGAGGCCGACACGCTGGAGACGCTGGAGGCGCTGCTGCCGGAGGGATAGGCCGCCGGCCTCAGCGCCCCGGCTCGGCCAGGAGCCCGGTGCGCATCTTCAAGAGGCGGATGGCGAAGAAGCAGAGGATCGCGATCGCGATGACCGCGGGCCAGGCGCCATCGTCGATCTCGTCGCCGAACCAGCCGGCGGCGAGGTCGATCGCGCCGAGCGCGATGACCGCGGCGAGCCAGGTCGTGTACTCGCGCCGGATCACGCCGCGCCACGAGAACGGCAGCGCCGGCTGCCGCCAGCCGTGCAACCGCGGCAGGAACACCGGCACCTCGGCCGCCCAGGCGCGATAGGGCTCGCCGAAGCGCTCGAGAAGGAACCCTTCCTCGGCGAGGATGATGCGCTCGTAGTAGATCGTGAGGAAGAAGGCGAAGGCGAGCGACAGCAGCAGATCCTGGGTGAAGAGGATCACGCCCATGCACATGACCGAGTTGGCCAGATAGAGCGGATTGCGCGTCAGCGAGTACATGCCCGAGGTATTGAGCGACTCGGCGACCTGCCCGTGGGTGTTGCGCCCCGAGGTGCGCGTCGGCACGAAGCCCACGGTGAGCGCGCGGAGCGCCACGCCGGCCAGCACGACGGCGATGCAGGCCAGCTCGTAGAGATCGCCCCAGAACTCGCCCAGGGTGCGCTCGATCGGCTCGGCCCGCATCACGGCGAGCACGATCAGCGGCAGGAACACCAGAAGCACGAAGCTCCGCCAGCGGAACAGCCGCCCGCCGGTCTCGCGCATCGACTCGTCGAGAAGCATCGCCGGCTCCCTGCGGCTGCACCTTGCCCAGCCTGCCTGCCGGCAAATCGCCGCCGGCGCAAGGGCCGCGTTCGGCGGTTTGACGCAGGACGCCCGCCGACTCAGCCGCTCCTCAGGTACTTCTCGAACCAGGCGAGCGTCCGCTGCCACGCCAGCGTCGCCGCGGCCTCGTCGTAGCGCGGCGTCGTGTCGTTGTGGAAGCCGTGGTTGACGCCGGGATAGACGTAGGCCTCGAAGACCTTGCCGTTTGCCTTGAGCGCCGCCTCGTAAGCCGGCCACCCCTTGTTGATGCTCGCGTCGAGCCCGGCGTAGTGCAAAAGCAGCGGCGCCCGGATCGCCGGGACGTCGGCCGTCGCCGGCTGCCGGCCGTAGAAGGGCACCGACGCGGCGAGCTCCGGGTAGGCTACCGCCAGCGCGTTGCAGACCCCGCCGCCGTAGCAGAAGCCGACGGCGCCGACCTTGCCGGTCACGTCGTCGCGCGCGTGCAGGTACTCGAAGCCGGCGAAGAAGTCGGCCATCAGCTTCTTCGGATCGAGGCTCGCCTGCAGCTCGCGGCCCTTGTCATCGCTGCCCGGATAACCGCCGAGCGAGCTCAGGCCGTCGGGCCCGAGCGCGAGGTAGCCCGCCTTGCCGACGCGGCGCACCACGTCCGCGATGTAGGGATTGAGCCCGCGGTTCTCGTGCACGACGAGCACCGCCGGCAGCGGTCCGCTGGCCCCCGCCGGCCGCACCAGCAGGCCCTTGATCGTGCCGGTGCCCTCGGGCGAGGCGTACTCGATCGTCTCGATGACGATCGCGGGATCGTCGGGCGCCACCTCTGCCGCCAGCGCATAGTCGGGCTGCAGCGCCGCCAGCACCGTCGCCGCGGTCATGCCGCCGACCGTGTACTGCCCGGCGTGCTCCAGGAACTGCCGCTTGGACATGCGCCCGTGCACATAGCCGTCGTAGAGCTCGAGGATGCGCTGGTCGAAATCGCTGGCCTTCTTGCGCTGCATGACGGTGTCCTCCCCCGGGACGAGCGTAGCTCAAGGCGCGCTCGGCCGAGCGTTCACGAAACCGTTGGCTCGGCGGAATTCCGCCGCCCGCGTTAACCCTTGGATTGCATCAAAGTTGAGTTTCTTTGGCGGCGATCTCATCCTGAGGCAGCTTGGGGGAATGCCGACAGATGCCACCACGACTTCAGGAGCGGCTGGATTACGGCCGCACGATTCGCGACCGCGCGCGCTGCCTCGTCGAGGCGCATGGGGCTGCGGCCGAGGCCGAGGCGCGCCTCGCCGCCGAGGAGCCGGGGATCGCCGCGGCGGAACGCTCGTTCTGGGAAGCGGTCGCCGCGCGGCTCGCCCGCGACGCCGGCGCCCGGCTGGCACCCGTCGCCTGACGCCTCAGCGCGCGATCCATGCTTTGGCGGCGGCAAGCTCGCCATCGCCGAAGACCTGCACCTCGGCGGGGATCAGGGGCGCGAAGGCGGCGACGCTGTGCCGGATCCAGCCGACGTCGGACACGACCGCCACCCGCTCGAAGCCGGTCAGGTGCTTCAGCCCGACCATCGCGTCGTTCCAGACCGCGCCGGCGGACAGCGCCTCGAGCTCCGGCCCGAGCCGGTAGAGCAGCCGGATCCGCGGGTACCGCGCCAGCTTGCGCTCGATCTCGGGGATGATGATCTCCTGGTAGTCGCGCGCGTGCACCACGCCACGGACCGACAGCCCGACGACATTGTCGGGCAGATCGGGCATCAGCGTGACCGCCGGCTCGCCGGCGGCGGCGAGCCAGGCGAGCGCCGCGTCGAGATCCTTCTCGGGGAAGTGGCGCACGTCCGCCGTGACCAGCCGCCGGGCGATGAGCGGCGCCACGTCGAACGCGCGTGCATCGGAGACGAAGGCGACGCGCGGCACCTGCCGATGGTGCCGGCGGATGAAGCGTACATGCCGGGCGAGCGCGCCGAAGTCGGCCCAGCTCGGGAACGCCGCGGCGTGGATCAGCAACCCCGGTGGCCGCCCGTGCTCCGCCGCCCAGCCGTCGAACCGCTCCGCCAGCCGGTCGAGATCGGCGCGGGTGAGCGGCCCGCTCGGCTCCAGGATCAGGCAGTTGCGGCCGGCATCCTCGGTGATGCGCAACATCGCCGCATCATCCGCGGCGGCGGAAAAGGACGAGCGCCGCGCCGAGCGCGACGAGGCCGAGCCCAACCGTCGAGCGCGACGGGGCCCGGTCGGGGATGACCGACAGCGCCGCGGCCCGGTAGAGCTCGCGGTCGAGCGCCGCCCGGCGCACGGCGAGGCGGCGGTGCCGGCGCGCCTCGAGCCAGAGCGCGAAGAGCATGACCAGCACGACAACGACTGCCGCGATCGCCATGATCGCGAGCGCCTCCATCGTCCCATGGCGCCGCGCCAGCGCGAGGGTGATCGCGGCGAGCACGTAGCCGAGGGCGATGAGCGCCGCCAGCACCGCGACCCCGCCGAGGCTCGCCCGCAGCGCCGCGCGGCGCGAGATCTGGTGCAGCCGCGCCTGCGCGACGTGCGACACCGTCGAGAGCAGGCGCGGCACGGCGGTCAGCGCCGGAACATGACGCCGAGCAGGAAGCCGAAGAGCGTGGCGAGCCCCAGCGAGGCGAACGGCCGCCGCCGGGTCGCATCGGCCACCTCGTCCTCCAGCGACTGCAGCTCGGCCAGGAGCACGTCGATCGCGGCCTCGCCCTTGGCATAGCCTTCCTGCGCGGTGCTGGTCGCCGCGGATTTCAGCCCGCGCGCCCGGTCCTTGCCGATCCGGGCGACCATCCCGCCCAGCTCCGCCAGATCGGCGCGCAGCGAGGCGACCTGCGAGGCCAGCGGCTCCGCCATCTCGGCTGCGGCGTCCTTGAGTTCGGACTTGCGGTCCATGTCAGGTTCCTTTCGGTAAAGTCGGGGCCGACCGAGCGCGGCATTCGGCCGGTCCTCCGCTGCAACGTACCGTCCCTTCGGCGGGTTCCCCGCTCATACGAACCGGTTCACCCAGTTCTCGAGCCGCTCCTGCCGTCCCGAGCGCGGCTCGGGATCCGTCCCCTCCCGGTCGACGCGCGCGGCGATGGTCGCGAGATCGGAGCCGAGCATCGCCTGCGCCTCCGGCGTCTGCCATCCAGCATAGCGCTCGGCCAGCGCCGCGGCCAGCCCGCCGTCCTCGATCATCGCCGCCGCCGCGAGCAGGCCGCGGGCGCAGGTGTCCATGCCGCCGACGTGCGCGGCGATCAGGTCGACGGGATCGAGCGACTGCCGCCGCAGCTTCGAATCGAAGTTGAAGCCGCCGGTGGTGAAGCCGCCCGCCTGCAGGATGTGGTAGATGGCGAGCGCCATCTCTGGCGCGTTGTTCGGGAACTGGTCGGTGTCCCAGCCCGACTGGTAGTCGTTGCGGTTGGCGTCGACCGAGCCGAAGATGCCGAGCGCCGCAGCGGTGGCGATCTCGTGCTCGAAGGAATGGCCGGCGAGCACGGCGTGGCCGGTCTCGATGTTGACCTTGACCTCCTTCTCCAGCCCGAAGCGCTGCAGGAAGCCGAACACCGTCGCGACGTCGTAGTCGTACTGGTGCTTGGTCGGCTCCTGCGGCTTAGGCTCGATCAGGATCGTGCCCTTGAAGCCGATCTTGTGCTTGTAGTCGACGACCATGGCGAGGAAGCGGCCGGCGTGGTCGAGCTCCTGCCTCATGTCGGTGTTGAGCAGCGTCTCGTAGCCCTCGCGGCCGCCCCAGAGCACGTAGTTGGCGCCGTCGAGCGAGTGCGTGACGTCGAGCGCCGACTTCACCTGCGCCGCGGCGTAGGCGAAGACGTCCGGGTCGGGGTTGGTCGCGGCGCCGGCCATGAAGCGGCGGTTCGAGAACAGGTTCGCCGTGCCCCAGAGCAGCCCGACGCCGGCCTCCTGCATCTTGCGCGCGAAGATGTCGGCGATGGCGCGCACGTTCCGATCGGACTCGGCGAGGCTCTTGCCCTCGGGCGCGATGTCGCGGTCGTGGAAGGTGAAGAACGGCGCCTTGAGCAGCCGGAACATCTCGAAGGCCACCTCGGCCTTCAGCTCCGCCGCCGCCATGCCGTCGCCGAACCATGGCCGCTCGAACGTCTGGCCGCCGAACGGGTCGCCGCCCGGCCAGGCGAACGAGTGCCAGTAGGCGACGGCGAAGCGCAGGTGGTCGGCCATGCGCTTGCCGAGGACCATCCGATCCGGCTCGTAGAAGCGGAACGCCAGCGGATCGTCGCTGTCGGGGCCCTTGAACTCGACGGGCTCGATGCCCTGGAAGAAGTCGCTCATGCGGAGCTCGCCTTACATATGCTTCAGATGTGCGCCAAAGACGTGATGTCAGACCGTGACCGCCTTCAGCGCCGGATGGATCTCGCGATAGCGCGCGTAGCGCTCGCGGTAGAGCGGTACCAGCCGGCGGTCGGGCTCGATCGTGTGCAGGATCTCGGGCGCGGTGCAGACCTCGCGCGGGTCGGCACCCTCGGCGGCGCAGATCGCGAGCCGGGCTGCGCCGAGCGCCGCGCCGACGTCGCTGTCGGCAGCAATCCGGAGCGGCCGGTCGAGCACGCTGGCGATGATGGTGAGCCAGGTTGCGGAGCGCGCGCCGCCGCCGACGGCGAGGGCGGCGTCGAAGTCGGTGTGCGCGTCGCGGAGCACGCGCTGGCAGTCGGCGAAGGCGAAGGCGACGCCCTCCATCACCGCCTGCGTCAGCTCCCGCGGCCCGTCGGTCTGGGCGAGCCCGACGAAGGCGCCGCGCGCCGTGGCGTCGTTGAGCGGCGTGCGCTCGCCCGAGAGGTAGGGAAGGAAGGTGACGTCAGAGGGCGCCGTGACCGGCCCGACCGTGCTCGCCAGCTCGGCCGGCGTCTGGCCGGTGATGCGTCCGAGCCACTCGAGGCTGTCGGACGCGGAGAGGATCACCCCCATCTGGTGCCAGGTGCCGGGCAGCGCGTGGCAGAAGGCATGCACCGCGCCGGCGGTGTTGGGCGAGAAGCGTGCGTTCGAGACGAACAGCACGCCCGAGGTGCCGATCGAGACGAAGGCCGAGCCGGGCTCGATCACGCCGACGCCGCAGGCCGCGGCGGCGTTGTCGCCCGCGCCGCCCGCCACCACGACCGGCCCGCGCACGCGCCAGCGCGCCGCGAGCTCGGGCAAAAGCTCCCCCGACACCGCGCTGCCCTCGACGAGCCGCGGCATGTGCGCGCGGGTCAGGCCGGTCGCCTCAAGCAGGTCGTCGGACCAGTCGCGCGCCGCCACGTCGAGCCAGAAGGTGCCGGCCGCGTCCGACATGTCCGAGACGTGGTGCCCGGTCAGCCGCAGCCGCACATAGTCCTTCGGCAACAGCACCGTGTCGACGCGCTGGAAGAGCTCGGGCTCGTGCTTGCGGAGCCAGGCGAGCTTCGGCGCGGTGAAGCCCGGCATCGCGATGTTGCCGGCGACCTCGCGGGCGCGCGGGAACGCGGCCTCGATCTCGGCGCATTCCGCCATCGCGCGGCCGTCGTTCCAGAGGATCGCCGGCCTGAGCACGCGATCGTCGTGATCGAGGCAGACGGCGCCGTGCATCTGCCCGGAGAGCCCGATGCCGCGCAGGTCGCCAAGGCCGTGCTCGCGCGCCAGCACGTCGATCGTCGTCTCGACCGCGCGCCACCACGCTTCCGGATCCTGCTCCGACCAGCCGGGACGCGGCCGGGAGACCGCGAGCGGCTGGCTCGCCTGCCCGATCAGCCGCTGGTCGCGGTCGAAGAGCACCGTCTTGACCGACGACGTGCCGATGTCGATGCCGAGATAGCTCACTGGGGCGCTCCGGCGGGGCGCGCTCCGGGCGCGTCGATGTGCGGCAACGCTTCCCCCTTTCTCGGCCGGCGCGATGGCGGCCCGCGGCGGAGCCCGACGATTCCCGTCGAGGGCTCGAGCTTGGGCCAACCATTCCGCGCGCGTTGCGGCTTGTCAAACCGCTTGTCGCGGATCAGGCGCAACCGCTTGAATTGGCGCGCCTCGCGCGCTCAGTGCAGCCAGCCGTGCTCGCGGTAGTAGCGCTCGGCCGCGGGGTGCAGCGGCGCCGTGAGGCCCTCGGTCGTCATCGCCTCCGGCTCGACCCCCGTCAGCACCGGGTCGAGGCCGCGCAGCGTGTCGAGGTCGTCGAAGACTGAGCTGACGAGGAGCGCGACCGTGGCGTCAGGCACATCGGCCTCGGTCAGGAGCGTCGCGCCGACGCCGATCGTCTCGATCGGCGCCGCCGTGCCGCGGTAGAGGCCGCCCGGGATCGTCGCCGCGACGAAATACCGCTTCGAGGCGATCAGCGCGTCGATCGCCGGCCCCGCGATCGAGACGAGCCGCGCGTCGCAGCTCGTGGTCGCCTCCTGGATCACCCGCGCCGGATTGCCGACCGCGTAGACGAAGCCGTCGACCTCGCCCGAGCAGAGCGCCCTCGGCAGGTTCTCGGGCGGGATCTCCGGCGTCGCGGCAAAGCTCGCTGCGCTCCAGCCGAGGGCGGCGAGCACCGCGTCCGCCAGCACCCGGGTGCCCGAGCCCGCCTGGCCGAGCGCCACGCGCTTGCCGGCGAGATCCTCGACGCCCCGCACCCCTGCGTCGGTCCGCACGACAAGCGTCAGCGCCTCGGGGTAGAGGCTCATCACCGCGCGCAGCCCCGTGTCGGGCCCCTTGCCGGCGAAGGCGCCCGATCCCGCGACCGCGGCCGCCTGCACGTCGGACTGCACCATCGCGAACTGCAGCGTGCCGTCGCGGAGGCCGCTCGCGTTCTCGACCGAGCCCGCGGTCTGCTTGGCGGCGCAGCGCACCCCGGTCTCGCGCCGATGCTGGTTGACCAGGCGGCAGACGGCGATCCCGACCGGGAAGTAGACGCCCGTCACGCCGCCGGTGCCGAGCCAGGCGAGCTGCGGCTCGGGCTCGCCGGAGGCGGCGGGAGCGTCCTGCGCCAACGCCGCCGATCCGACGAGCAGGCCGAGCACCGCGCCGCGCACCACCGACTGCCACTTCGCCATCGTCGCTCTCTCAACCACCCACTGCCGACCTACGCTAACCCGCGCCCGACCGGGAGGCAAACGCACGCCCGCCCTGCGTGTATTCCTGCTCACGCCTGTCGCCATGCGACGATCCGACCCGCCGGGCGGTCCTTGCCCTGCGGCGAGCCGTCGGCAAGAATGCGGGAATTCATTCTTTCGCATACGCCAGGACATCATGGAACGAACCCTTCAGGAGCGCGCCGCGTTCCTGCCGAAGCTGTTCACGACGCTGGCCGAGGGGTACGGGCCGACACAGCTCAAGGCCGACCTGCTCGCCGGCCTCACCGTCGCGATCGTGGCGCTGCCGCTTTCCATGGCGATCGCCATCGCCAGCGGCGTGCCGCCCGAGCGCGGCCTCTACACCGCGGTCGTCGGCGGCTTTCTCGTCTCCGCACTCGGCGGCAGCCGCTTCCAGATCGGCGGCCCGGCGGGGGCCTTCATCGTGCTGGTCGCGGCGACGGTCGAGGCGCACGGCATCGACGGCCTGATCCTCGCCACGATGATCTCCGGCGTGCTCCTGGCGCTCGCGGGCGTCTTGCGCCTCGGCACCTTCGTGAAGTTCATCCCCTATCCGGTGACGGTCGGCTTCACCGCCGGCATCGCCACGATCATCTTCGCAAGCCAGCTCCGGCCGCTCCTCGGGCTCACCCTGCCGGGCGACGAGCCGGGGCCGCTCGTCGAGAAGCTCCCGGCGCTCTGGGCCGCGCTGCCGACGCTCAGCGTCGCGACGCTCGTCCTGTCGGTCGCGTGCGTGCTGCTTCTCGTGGTGCTGAAGCGCTTCCGGGCGCACTGGCCGCGGATGCTGATCGTCGTCGCCGCGGGCGCGGTCGCCGCCTGGGCGCTCGGGCTCAACGTGGCGACGATCGGTTCGGCCTTCGGCGGCATCCCGCCGGGCTTCCCGCGGCCGGCGCTGCCGCCGATCGACCTCGACAAGGTGGTCGCGGTGCTGCCCAACGCCTTCAGCTTCGCGCTGCTCGGCTCGATCGAGTCGCTTCTCTCCGCGGTGGTCGCCGACGGAATGACCGGCCGCCGGCACCGCTCGAACACCGAGCTCGTGGCGCAGGGCATCGCCAACGTCGGCTCGGCGCTTTTCGGCGGCATCTGCGTGACCGGCACCATCGCCCGGACCGCGACCAACATCCGTGCCGGTGCGCACGGGCCGATCGCCGGCATCGCGCACTCGGTATTCCTGCTCGTCTTCATCCTGGTCGCCGCGCCGCTCGCCGCATACGTGCCACTGGCGGCGCTGGCGGCGGTGCTCGCCGTCGTCTCCTGGGACATGGTGGAGAAGCCAGCCTTCGGGGCGCTGCTGCGTGCGTCCTGGGGCGACGCGACCGTGCTCTTGGTGACGCTCGGGCTCACGCTC
Organism: Paracoccaceae bacterium; assembly: GCA_039808205.1. GTDB lineage: Bacteria > Pseudomonadota > Alphaproteobacteria > Rhodobacterales > Rhodobacteraceae > Amaricoccus. Next base: position 12,688 of record JBDHSS010000058.1, read on the forward strand.
TTCCGCGATCTCTCGACCGCGATCGTCGTCGGCTTCGCGCTGGGCGCGGTGCTGTTCATCAACCGCATGGCGAAGGCGGTGGCGGTCGAGGACCGCAGCCGCGACCCCTACCGCCCCGAGGACGGCGCCGATCCGCAGGCGGTGATCTTCCGCGTGACCGGGGCGATGTTCTTCGGCGCGGTCTCGGCCGTCGGTGCCGCGCTCGACCGCATCGGCGACGAGCACCGCATCATGGTGATCGATCTCTCCGGCGTGACGCTGGTTGACAGCTCGGCCGCCAACATGCTCGAGGGGCTGGCCGCCAAGGCGCGCCGGCACGGCGTCGCCGTCTACATCAGCGGCGCGACGCCGGCGCTCCGGCGCGAGCTCCTCGCCCACGGCGCCCGGCCGCCCTTGGTGCGCTACTCGAGCGACATC
>JBDHSS010000059.1:0-12942 GCA_039808205.1 Paracoccaceae bacterium
CCGGAGACTCGCTCGGCAACCACCTGCGCAAGGCGCTCGGGCTCACGCCGGTCAAGATCGCGCTCCTGCGCGAGCTGGCGCCGCACGCGCTCGGTGATCCGCTGGCGACGGCGCGCGCGCTGAAGGCGCTGCCGGTGCCGCTCGCCGGCCCGCGGCCGCTCGACGAGGCGATCTCCGTCGCCGGCGGCATTGCAGCCGCGGGCCTCGATCCGGCGTTGATGCTCCGGGCACGGCCCGGCGTCTTCGCCGCCGGCGAGATGCTCGACTGGGACGCGCCGACCGGCGGCTATCTCCTGTCCGCCTGCCTCGCCACCGGCCGGCTTGCCGGCCAGGGCGCGGCAGCGTGGCTCGCAGGTTCGGCGACGCGGGAGGAGGCAACGGCATGAGGCGCGGCGATCTTGTGGTTACGGGGGTTTCGACCGGGCTCGTCGCCCTCGCGGCAGCGACGCACCTGGCGGCCGGGCCGCTTCTCGCCTTCGCCGCTGCGGCGCTGGCGCTCGCCGGGATCGCGCACCTGATCGGCGAGGCGACCGACCAGCTCGGCAACCACCTGAGCGCGGCGGCGACCGGCATCGTGCAGTCGGCGGTCGGCAACCTGCCCGAGCTCTTCGTCTGCCTGTTCGCGCTCCGGGCCGGGCTCGTCACCGTGGTGCAGGCGTCGCTGATCGGCTCGATCCTCGCCAACGCTCTGCTCGTGCTCGGGCTCGCCTTCGCAGCCGGCGGCTGGCGGCACGGCATCCTGCGCTTCGAGGGCCAGACGCCGCGGATGATCGCGACGCTCCTGATGCTGGCGGTGGCGGCGCTGATCCTGCCGACGCTCGCCGAAGCGCTGCACCTGCCCGCGGGCGAGCACGAGCAGGCGCTGTCGCTGATCTGCGCGCTGGCGCTCCTTGCCGTGTTCGCGGTGCTGACCCGCGCGATGCTGACGCGCCCCGGCCGCGGCGTGCCGGCGGAGGCGCGGGCGCGGGCGCAGGCGTGGCCGATCTGGCAGGCGGTGGCGCTCCTCGCCGCCTGCGGCGTCGCGGCGGGTTTCGTCTCGGAGTGGTTCGTCGCGGCGCTGGAGCCCGCGATCGAGGCGACCGGCATCAGCCAGGCCTTCGCGGGCCTCGTGATCGTGGCGCTCGCCGGCAACGCGGTCGAGAACGTCGTCGGCATCCGGCTGGCGCTGGCCGGCAAGGGCGAGCTTGCGGTCAGCGTCGTGCTGAACAGTGCGCTGCAGGTGGCGGTGGCGCTGGTGCCGATCCTGGTCATCGCGAGCTTCTTTCTCGGCGGCACCCCGTTCACGCTGGCGATCCCGCCGATCCTCGCCGGCGCGGTGCTGCTCGCGGTGCTCGTCGTGACCATCGTGACGGTGGACGGCGAGGCCGACATGGTGGATGGCGCAGCACTCTGCGGCCTCTACGTCATCATCGCGGCGATCTTCTGGTGGGGCTGACGGCCGGCGCCAGCCGCGCGGCGACCGTCAGGGCTTGCCGACCGCCGTCGAGGCGACGGCCTCGCGGCGGCGGGTGAGGCCGTCGAGGATGTGCTGGGCCAAGCCCGGATAGTTGCCGTCGAAGTGGTGGCCGCCCTTGGTGCGGATGATCTCCGCCGCGGTGCCCTGAAGCGTCGGGCAGGCGGTGTCGTCCTCCTCCTCGCCGGAGAAGCACTGCAGCAGCGACGGCGGGATCTGCGCCAGCGCCGGCGCGGTCGGCTTCGCCGTCGCCGACGCCTTGCCGAGCCAGCCCGAGACGGTGATCTGCCAGTCGGCCTCGGTCGCGAAGCCGAGGAGCGAGATCTGCGCCACCTTGGCGCGCGCCTCCGGCGGCATCGCAAGATAGGCGTCCGGCAGCACGTCGGCGCCGAACGAATAGCCGACGAGGATCACCTTCGCCACGTTCCAGCGGTCGGTGTAGAGGTCGACGAGGCGCGCCAGCTCGGCGCCGGTCTCGGCCGGCGTGCGGGTCGACCAGAACCAGCGGAGCGAGTCGAGACCGACCGTCGGCACGCCCTCGGACTGCAGGATGCCCGCCACCTGCTTGTCGAGGTCGCGCCAGCCGCCGTCGCCGGAGAGGACGATCGCCATCGCCCCTTGCGTCGGCTTCGCGGCGAGCTCGACGACCGCACCCGCCTCGCCGGTGCCCGCGTTGCGCGCGAGCGCCGCCGCCAGCACGTCGCCGAAGACCGGAGCGCCGGACTCGTCGGCCGCCTTGAGCTCGAAGCTGACGCCGCCGGCGGCCAGCGCCTCGGCGCGCGCGGCGTTCTCGGCTGTCGCACCCTCGCCGAGCACCACGGTCAGCGGCGCCGGCTGGCGGCCAGCCGGCAGCGCGTAATTGGCGCCGTCGCTCCCCTGGCTGCGCTTGGCATCGGTGCAGAGCGTGGTCGCGAGCGGCACGCCGTCGGCGGGATCGGCCGCGACCGCCGCGCCGAGGGTGTCGGCCGGCGTCTGCGCCAGCACGTCGATCGCGAGCGCGCCGCCCTGGCCGCTGCCGGCGACGATCGGCGCGTGGAACGTCCGCGCGCCGGTCGCGCGCTCCAGCTGGTGGCCGAGGCTCTCGAAGTCGGCGACGGTGTAGACGCAATCCTGCCCCTCGGCATCGAGCGCGGCGAGATAGCTCGGCAGGTCGATCCCGACGACGGCGGCGCCTTCCGCCTGCAGGCGCGCGGCGAGCGCATCGTCCTCCGAAGTCCAGCCATCCTCGGAGGAGAACAGCATCACCGAGCCGAGCGCCGGCCCATCGGGCAGGAGGATCACCGGATCGGGAATCTGCCCGGTGTCGAAGGTCTGCGCCGGCGGCGCGGTCTGCGCGGTCGCCGCGCCTGCCATGAGACAGAGGGCGGCGGCGAGGCTGGCGGCGGCGCGGGTCACTTCGCGGCCCTCGGCCCGCGGCCGATCAGCCGCGTGGCGTCGAGCAGGACGAGCGCCGGCGAGGCGCTTGCCCTCACCGCGAGGTAGCGCGGCCGCCACTCCGGTTGAAGCTTGTTCTTGAAGCTCCTGAGACCCTTGAAGTTGTAGGACGGCACGCCCTCCTCGTAGATCGCGCGGCCGAGGCGATGCCAGAACGGCGCCGCGTCGCTGTCGGCGAGGCCGGAGAGCGGCGCCATGCCAAGGTCGAACCAGCGGCACCCCTCGGCCTTGAGGAGCTCGCAGAGCCGCAGGAACAGGAATTCCATTGCCACGTTCGGGATGCCGTCCGTGTGGCGCATCAGGTCGATCGCCACCTCCTCGCCCACCCTCGTCGACATGAGCGTGGCGAAGGCCACGATCTCGTCGCCCGAGCGCAGCACCGCGGCGCGCTGCGCGGCGACATAGTCGCGGTCGAAGGCGCCGAGCGAGAAGCCCTTCTCGCTGGCGCCACGCTCGGCGAGCCACTGCGTCGAGATGCGCTCAAGCCGGTCGATCACCGCCCGCACCTCGGCCGGCTCGAGGATGACGACCTCGAGAAACTCGCGAGCGCCGCGGCTCAAGGTGTTGCGCCAGCTGGATTTCTTGCCACCCGCGAGGCTGAACTCGGCGAGATCGACCCGCGCCTGCTCGCCGAGCTTGAAGAAGCGCAGCCCGGCGTCGGCATAGACCGGCATCTGCTCGGGCGACACCTCGTAGAAGGCGGCGCGGGCGCCGGCGCGCCGCGCCTCCTCGACGAAGCGCCAGACGAGCTCGGGCCAGACGTCGACCGGCCCGACCGGATCGAAGAGCGCGATCCACGACGCGCCGCTCTTGCCGTACATCACGAAGCCGCGGCCGTCGTCGGAGAACATCAGCCGCTTGTCGCCCATGCGCACCAGGTTGGCGGCGGCGACCGGCTGCGCCTCGGTGATCGCCACCGCGCGCGCCAGGTCGGCGGCGCTCACGCCCTCGTCGGCGATGCGCACCGGACGCATCAGCGACCAGACCGCGGCGAGACCGGCAAAGAGGCTCGCGCCGAAGAACGCGCGTAGGCCGCGCGGCGCCTGCGCCGAGATCTCGAAGCGCAGGAAGCTCTCGTAGCCGAACTGCGCGTGATGGAACACGAAGCGCAGGATGACGTAGGCCGAGATCATCACCACCGCGACCGCGGCCAGCCACGGCGGCGTCAGCGTCTGCCCGAGGAGTGCTGCCCGCCGCTCGAAAGCGTGCCGCGAGACGAGGAGCGCGCCGGCGAAGACCGCGAGCGTCGCCGCCTCGTAGATCGCCACCGCCTTGACGAGCGACAGGACGAGTGCGGCGCACGCCGCAACAAACGCGAGCCACCAGGCGCCGTCGAGCCGGAACGCGAGCCCGCGGGCCGAGACCATCAGGAGCGCGCCGAGGATCGAGGCGAAGAGATGCGCGCCCTCGATGACGGTCAGCGGCAGAAAGCTCGCCAGCCACTCGAGGTCGATGCCGCGCGCCGGCGTCACCGCCGAGAACACGAGCATGGTGCCGAGGACCAGCGCGAAGGCGGCGAGCGCCTGCGGCGCGAGGCCCGCCATCGCGCGCATCGCCGCGGCGGCCGGCCCCTGCGCGGTCAGGCGCCGGCCCTCGGCCAAGGCGAGGCCGACGCTGGCCAGCGCGAGCGGCAGCACCTGATAGATCAGCCGGTAGAGCGCGAAGGCGGCGAGGAGTTGCGCCGGAGGTGCCACGCCGCCGAGCGCGGCGAGAAGCACCGCCTCGAAGACGCCGAGGCCCGCCGGCACGTGGCTGAGGATGCCGAGCACCAGCGCGACGGTGAAGACCGGCAGGAACGCGAGGTAGTCGATCGATCCCGCAGGCATCAGCGCCCAGAGCGTGCCGGCCGCGGCCATGGTCTCTAGCGCGGTCACCGCGATCTGCCGCAGCATCAGGCCGCGCGCGGGAAGCTCGACGCCGCGCCCGCCGGTGAACGGCAGCACCACGCGCCGGCCGGCGGCGGCGACGAGGAGCGCGCCGCCGGCGAGGGTGGCGCCGGCGACGACGTGGATGGTGGCGACCGGCAGGCCGGTCACGCCGGCGAGGGCCGGGGCGGTCCAGAAGGCACCGACGGCGCCGGTGAGCGCCACGCCGACGCCGAAGGCGGCGGTGACGAAGATCACCACGCGCGCGATCTCGGCCGGGCCGAAGCCGAGCGGCGTGTAGTAGCGCATGCGGATCGCGCCGCCGCTCAGGGGGCCGAAGCCGGCGGTCTGCGCCACCGCATAGGCGGCGACCGCGCCGGGAGCGATCCGCACCCACGGCTGGCGTCGGCCGAGCGCCTCGAAGGCGTGGTAGTCGTAGAGCGTGAGGAGCAGGAAGCTCACGGCGGTGAGCCCGACGGCGGTGGCGAGGCGCCAGGGCTCGGTCGCGAGGATCGCGGTGACGACGGCGCCATAGCTCGTCTCCGAGGCGAGGCGCACGAGCGCAAAAAGCGCGACCGCCACCATGGCGAGCGAGAACAGCGCCATCAGCGCCGGGCGATTCTGCCGCGCCCAGCCGGAGACGTCGGGCAGCTTGACTCCGGCCAGCGCGCGCGGCGGCGGCGCCGGGAGGTCGGTGTCGGCGGACATCGTCTCGTCCTCTTTCAAGCCGGACGCCATTTCCGCCGAGCTAGCGCCGAACGATTGTGGGGCGATTGCGAGTTCATGAAGAATCCTTCATGCCTGAAGCCTGGCCGGTCGCCGGCGCAGATGCCCGAGAAGGATCGAGTCGCCAAGCCCTGTCGCTTCGGTCGGCCATGCATCCCTTGCGGCTCCTGCCGGCTTATACTGTTATCTGGGTGAGGCGGAGGGCGTGGTGACAGATTCGGAGTGCGTGCAAGGCCTCGGCGGGCCGCAGACCGGGCAGCGCTCGTTGCTGCTGCGGCGGCGCGAGTTTCTCGCCGGCCTCGCGGCGCTGCCGGCCGTGCCGCGCGGCGCGCTCGCCGAAGATCAGCCGCCGTTCTCGCGCTCGGTGGTGCTCGAGCAGGCGCGCGCGCTCGCCGGCAAGCCCTACAGCCGTCCGAAGGCGGTGCCCGACGCGCTGGCCAACCTGTCGGCCGGCGATTACGCGTCGATCCAGTTCCGTCCGGAAAAGCGCTTCTTCATCGATCCGCCCACCGGCTTCGCCGTGGAGCTGCTGCATCCGGGCTTCATCTACAACGTTCCGGTGGCAATCTGGATCGTCGAGGGCGGGTCGGCGCGGAAGATCGACTACGATCCCGCGCTCTACACCTTCGGCAACGTGCCGCCGCCGGCCGAAGGGGCCGGGCTCGATTTCGCCGGCTTCCGCGCCTTCCGCGCGCTCAACCAGCCCGACGTGCTGTCGCCGTTCGCCAACTTCGCCGGCGCGAGCTATTTCCGCGCCGTCTCGAAGAACCAGGTGTTCGGCCTCAGCGCCCGCGGCCTCGCGATCGGCACCGGCGAGGCCGAGGGCGAGGAGTTCCCGTATTTCACCAGCCACTGGATCGAGGCCCCGAGCGAGGACCGCATGGTCGTGCACTCGCTCCTCGACGGGCCGAGCGCAACCGGCGCCTATCGCTTCACCATGCGGCCCGGCGATCCCACCACGTTCGACGTCGAGGCGACGATCTTCGCCCGCGACGACATCGCCCACATCGGCCTGGCGCCGCTGACCTCGATGTTCCTGTTTGACGCCAAGGACCGCGGCGAGCACGACGACTATCGCACCGGCGTGCACGACTCCGACGGGCTCGCGATGTGGAACGGCTCGGACGAGCGGCTGTGGCGGCCGCTGCATTCGCCGCGGCTGCTGCAGGTCAGCGCGTTCTCCGATTCCGGGCCGCGCGGCTTCGGCCTGATCCAGCGCGAGCGCCGGTTCGGCGAGTACGAGGATCTCGTCGCGCAGTTCCAGCGCCTGCCGAGCCTCTGGGTCGAGGCGATCGGCGACTGGGGCAAGGGCCACGTCGTGCTGGTCGAGATCCCGTCCAACGACGAGATCCACGACAACATCGTCGCCTACTGGCGGCCGACGGCTCCGATCGCGGCGGGGTCGGAGATCTCGCTCACCTATCGGCTGACCTGGGGATGGGACGTGCCCGACCTGCAGGGGCTGCTCAAGATCTCGCGCACGCTCGCGGGCGCCGGCCCGAACAACCGCCGCCGCTTCGCGATCGACTTCTCCGGCGAAGGCGACCAGCCGGCGATCCGCGCCTCGGCGGTGCAGCTCGTCGCGCAGGCGAGCCCGGGCAGCATCCACGACCCGGTGGTCTCCGAGAACCCCGAGGTCAACGGCCTGCGCCTGCAGTTCGACCTCGATCCCGAGGGCTCCGCCGTGGTCGAGATGCGCATCGAGCTCAAGTCTGGCGACCGGCGCATCGCCGAGACCTGGGTCTACCGATGGAGCACGTGACCCTCACCCCCGACGTCGCGCCCTCGCCCGAGGCGCCGCTGCCGCCGCATGCACCGCTCGACATGCCCGAGCAGCCGCTCCGCCACTTCGATCGGCGGCTGCGGCACCGGCTGCCCGGCGAGCCGATGGTGCGGCTGGCGCGGGTCGCGCTCGTCGTCATCCTCGTGCTCGGCACCGTCTTTCTCACCCACCAGATGTACCTGGTGCTCCAGGTCGGCGAGCTGACCGGGATCGAGCGGGTGATGCTCATCCTCTTCGTCATCAACATCGCGTGGATCGGCTTCGGCACCATCTCGCCAATCATGGGGTTCCTCCTAGGCGCCGGGCGGCGGCCGTTGGGCACCGGCGCACCGACGGGGCGCACCGCGCTGCTGATGCCGACCTACAACGAGGATCCGGCGCGCATCCTCGGCGCGGCGATGGCGATGATGCGCGCGATCGAGCGCAAGGGCGCGGGCGACGCCTTCGACCTGTTCCTGCTCAGCGACACCAACCAGGCACGCTTCTGGCTCGCCGAGGAGGCGATGGTCGCCGCCGCCCGCAAGGATCCCGAGATCGGCGGGCGCATCTTCTATCGCCACCGGGGGCGCAACCTGCGGCGCAAGGCCGGCAACATCGAGGACTGGGTGACGCGCTGGGGCGCGGCCTACCCCTACATGCTGGTGCTCGACGCCGACAGCCTGATGGAAGCCGACTGCATCATCGAGCTCGCCCGCCGGATGGAGGCCGACGACACGCTCGGGATGCTGCAGACCTCGCCGCACCTGATCGGCGGCGAGACGCCGCTCGCGCGCGTGCAGCAGTTCGCAAGCCGTGTCTACGGCCCGGTGCTGACCCGCGGCCTGCGCGCCTGGTACGGCAATGCCGGCAACTACTGGGGCCACAACTGCATCATCCGCACCAAGGCGTTCGCCGAATGCGCGGGCCTGCCCGAGCTGCCCGGCAAGCCGCCGTTTGGCGGCCTCATCCTCAGCCACGACTTCGTCGAGGCGGCGCTGGTGCGGCGCGGCGGCTGGGCGGTCAGGATGGCCGACGACCTGCCCGGCAGCTACGAGGCAGCGCCGCCGAACCTGCTCGAGCTCGCCCAGCGCGACCGGCGCTGGTGCCAGGGCAACCTGCAGCACACCCGGCTCATCAACGCCTCCGGGCTGCACCCGCTGTCGCGACTGCATCTCTTCATGGGGGTGATGAGCTATCTCTCGTCGCCGCTGTGGCTCCTGTTCCTGCTCTCCGGCATGTCGCTGGCGCTGCACGCCTATCTGGTGCCGCCCGACTACTTCCTCGACCACTGGTCGCTGTTCCCCGACTGGCCGCGCATCGACCCGGAGCGCGCCATGGCGCTCTTCGGCCTCTGCATGCTGGTGCTCTACGCGCCGAAGATCTTCGGGATGGCGACGTTCCTGCGCGACCGCTCGTCGCGGGGCCTGCGCGTCCGCACCTTCTTCGGCGTCATCACCGAGATCGTGCTCACCGCACTGGTCGCGCCGATCATGATGCTGGTGCAGACGACCTCGATCGCGCAGATCATCACAGGTGCGGACAGCGGCTGGGGCAACCAGTCGCGCGACAGCGACCGCGTGCCGTGGGGGCTGCTCTGGCGCTTCCACCAGCGGCACATCATCGCCGGGATCGTTCTCGCGCTCGCCGCCGGGGCGATCTCGTGGCGGCTCCTCGCCTGGATGAGCCCCGCGCTTCTCGGCCTGGTGCTCGCAGTGCCGCTGTCGGCCTTCATGGGCAACGCCCGCATGGGCCGCGCGCTGCGCCGCATGGGCCTGCTGACGACGCCCGAGGAGCGCAACCCGCCGCCGCTCGCCGCCGATGCCGAGGCCGAGGCCTCAGGCCTGCGCGAGCGCTCGCGCATCACCGCCGGCCTGCCGGGGCTCGTCACCGACGGCGAGGCGCTCGCCCGCCACCTGGACTGGCTCGACCCGCCGACCGCCCGCCGCCGCGGCGAGCCGGACGCAGCACTCGCCAGCGCGCTTCTCAAGATCGCCGACGGCCTGCCGCTCGAGAACCTCGATGCGCGCGAGAGCTATGCGGTGCTCGCCTCGCCCGAGACGCTCGAGCGCATCGTTCCGCCCGCCCCGTCGACACGGCGGCGGAAATGATGAATGATCTTTAATCCTGCGGCGACCGCCCCGTCAGGAGCGCGGCCAATCTTCTCTCCCGACGCTCCCCGAGAGCGTGTGCTGAGACAGAGGTCACGACCCAATGACGCGCATCGCGACATTCCTCAAACCCGCGCCGGTCGCGGCGACGGCCATCGCGGCGGCCACGGGGGCCTGGCTGGCCTGGACCCCGATCGCCGGCGCCGAAACCGTCGACCAGGCGCCCAACGCCGTCGCCGATCTCGTGGAGCACGTGAGCCCCGCGGTGGTGACGGTCCTCGCCACCCAGGAAGACCAGGCGGCGGCGAACGACAACGGCGACGGCGGCGACAACGGCTCGCCGTTCGGCCCGGGCTCGCCGTTCGACGAGTTCCTTCGCCGCTTCGGCATTCCCGACGGCCCGGGGATGCCCGGATCGCCGTTCGGCCAGAACGGACCGCAGCAGGAGCACCCGCACGGCATCGCGCTCGGCTCCGGCTTCGTGATCGACCATGACGGCTACATCGTCACCAACAACCACGTGGTCGACAACGCGGCGAGCGTGAAGGTGCGCCTCAGCGACGACCGCGAGTTCGACGCCAAGGTCGTTGGCACCGACCAGCCGACCGACCTCGCGCTCATCAAGATCGACGCCAAGGACCTGCCCGAGCTGCCGCTCGGCGACAGCGACAAGGTGCGCGTCGGCGAGGACGTGATCGCCGTCGGCAACCCGTTCGGCCTCGGCGGCACCGTCACCCGCGGCATCGTCTCGGCGATGGCGCGCGACATCGACGCCGGGCCCTACGTCGACTTCATCCAGACCGACGCGGCGATCAACCGCGGCAACTCCGGCGGCCCGCTCCTCAACCTCGAGGGCCAGGTGATCGGCGTCAACTCGGCGATCTACTCGCCGAACGGCGGCTCGGTCGGCGTCGGCTTCGCCATCCCGTCGAACACCGTCAAGACCGTGATCGGGCAGCTGCGCTCGTCGGGCTCGGTGGAGCGCGGCTGGCTCGGCGTGTCGATCCAGAACGTGACGCCGGAGATCGCCGCCGCCATCGGCATGAAGGACGAGCACGGCGCCCTGGTGGCCGAGGTCATCCCCGACAGCCCGTCGGCGGGCAAGCTCAAGACCGGCGACGTCATCACCGCCTTCGACGGCAAGCCGGTCGAGTCGAGCCGCGAGCTGCCCAAGCTCGTCGCCGCGGCGGCGCCGGACGCGAGCGTGAAGGTCGACGTGCTACGCCAGGGCAAGGCGGAGACGGTCGAGATCAAGCTCGGCAAGTTCGACGAGACGCGCACCGCGGCGGCCGAGAGCACCGACAAGGCGCCGGCGTCGGCCGCCTCCGACAAGCTCGGCGCCACCCTCGAGCCGGTCACGCCGACCGCGCGCGAGCAGCTCGGGCTCGATGACAACGTGACCGGCGTCGTCATCACCTCGCTCGACGGCAACGGCCGTGCGGCGGACGCCGGGCTCCAGGTCGGCGACGTGATCCTGCAGGTGGGCGACAAGGCGGTCAGCACGCCGCGCGACGTCGACCACGCGATCGCCGCGGCGAAGAACGACGCCGTGCTGCTGCAGATCGAGCGTCACGGCGCACGCATCTTCGTCGGCATCAAGCTGGCCTGACGCCGGCCCTCCGCCGGTCCCCTCGGGGGCCGGCTCGCCTTCCAGGCCGGCGCTGCGGTCTGCTACCTTCCCGCGAGGGGACCATCCGATGTCACGCCGCATCCTAGTCGTCGAGGACGACACCGAGACCCAGGACTATCTCGCCAAGGCGCTGCGCGAGGCGGGCTACACCGTCGAGGCGACCGCGTCGGGCCGCGAGGCGCTGATGCATGCGGTGAGCGGCGGCTTCGACGCGATGCTGGTCGACCGGATGCTGCCCGATCTCGACGGCCTGTCGCTGCTGCGCTCGGTGCGCGCCGCCGGCGTGCAGATCCCGGCGATCGTCCTGACCGCGCTCAGCGCCATCGACGAGCGGGTCAACGGCCTGCGCTCGGGTGCGGACGACTACGTGGTGAAGCCCTTCTCCTTCGCCGAGCTCTCGGCTCGACTCGAGGCGGTGCTGCGCCGCCCGGCGGAGACCCGCGCCGAGCAGACCCAGATCGCCTGCGGCGACCTCGAGCTCGACCTCATCGCCCGCACGGCACGGCGCGGCGACCGGCGGATCGAGCTCCTGCCGCGGGAATTCCAGATGCTCGAGTACCTGATGCGGCGCCAGGGGCGCGTCGTCACCCGGACCATGCTGCTCGAAGGCGTCTGGGACTATCGCTTCGACCCGCGCACCAACGTCATCGACGTGCACATCTCGCGCCTCAGGCGCAAGATCGACGCCGAGGGCGAGCCTGCGCTCATCCATACCGTCCGCGGCGCCGGCTACAAGCTGGCCGCGGGCGGTTGACGGAGGGTGGCCGCAGCCCTGCGCATGTCCCGAGGCCGGACCCACACCCTCGCCGTCCCGCCTCCGCCCACGCAGCGGATCGCAGAATGACCCCCGTCCTGCGCAGCGCCACCCTCCGTCTCATTCTCGCCCACCTCATCCTCGTCGCCGCCTCGACGGCATTGGTGCTCGGCTTCCTCTACTGGCGCGTCGGCGGCGTGATCGACGCCGAGCAGCGCGCCGTGGTGGAGGCCGAGATCGGCGGCCTCGTCGACGACTACGCCCGCGGCGGCACGCCCGCGCTCGCGGTCGCCGTGCAGCAGCGGTTGGCGACGCCCCCCGACCGCGACGCGATCTATCTGCTCGCCGCCTCCGACGGCCGGCGCATCGCCGGCAACCTCGCCGGCTGGCCGCCGACGCTGGCGCCCGATGCCGGCTGGGCGACGCTGCAGCTCTACCGCACCGATCGCTCGCAACCGACGGAGATCTCGGTCCGCGCGGTCAAGCTCTCCGACGGGCAGCTGCTCCTCGTCGGGCGCGACGTCGCCGCCCGCGCCGCCTTCGACCGCACGCTTGGGCGGGCGCTCCTCTGGGCGCTCGCGGCGATCCTCGCGCTCGCCTGCGCCACCGGCTGGCTGCTGTCGCGGCTGGTGCGGAGCCGCATCGCCGAGGTCGACGGCGCCGCGCGCGCGATCATGGAGGGCGCGCTCGACCGGCGGATCGGGCTGCGCGGCACCGGCGACGAGTTCGACCGCCTCGCCGCGACGCTGAACGCCATGCTCGACCGCATCGAGACGCTGGTGCGCGATCTGCGCACCGTCACCGACAGCCTGGCGCACGACCTGCGCACGCCGCTCGGCCGCCTCGTCCGCCACCTCGAGGCCGCCGCCGACGACACTGCGGCGCCCGAGGCGCGTAGCCGTCGCATCGAGCAGGCGCTGGCCGAGGCGGAGGGCGTGCTGACCACGGCAACGGCACTTCTCGACATCTCGCGCATCGACGCAGGCCTCGGCGCCGAGCAGTTCACCGAGGTCGACCTCGGCCGGCTCGCCGCCGACGTCGCCGAGCTCTACGAGGCCGCCGCGGAGGAGCGCGAGCTCCGGATCGAGCTCGCGGTCGAGCCGGGGCTCGTGGTTCACGGCCATGACCAGCTGCTGGCGCTGGCGCTCTCGAACCTCGTCGACAATGCGCTGAAGCACGCGCCCGGCGGTTCGGCGATCACGCTGGCGAC
>JBDHSS010000060.1:0-12531 GCA_039808205.1 Paracoccaceae bacterium
GATGTCCTCGATCTTGCCGACCTGGATGCGCTTGAAGAGCACCGGCGCGCCGATCGTCATCGAGCCGCCGTCGGGCGCGCGGAGCCGCACCCGCAGGCCGGGGGTGCCGGCGGGGGTCAGCGGCGGCCGGGTCAGCCCGTGGAACTGCGACTGCGCCGGGCCGATCGTGTCATCCCAGGAGGCGCCGATGTAGGAGCCCGAGAGCACGGTATCGAGGCCGCTGATCCCCTGCGGGGTGATCGAGGCGCGCACGATCCAGAACTGGGCATCGGCGTCAAGGAAGTGCGCCACGTCCTTGTGGATGCGCGCCGAGACCACGACCTGCCGCAGGTTGGGGCTGAGCTCGATCTTCTCGACCATGCCGACGGTGACGTCGCGAAAGCGCAAGGGCGTCTGCCCGGCGACGAGGCCCGAGGCGTCGTCAAAGACGATCTCGATCAGCGGCCCGCGCTCGTCGTAGACCCGCCAGGCCAGCACCAGCGCGACGACAAGCGCGATGAGCGGCACCAGCCAGACCGCCGAGATGCGTCGGCCGGTCGGCTCCGCGCGCGGAGCGTCGAGCGCCGGCGGCGGCGCTTCGGGTTCAGCCATGACCTTCGGGCTCCTGCTCGACGCTGTCCCAGATCAATCTTGGATCGAGAGCCTGCGCCGAGAGCATGGTAAAAGCAACGGAGAGCGCGAAGAACAAGGCGGCCACGCCCGGATTGATCGAGGCAAGGAAGCCGAGCTGCACCAGCGCCGTCAGGATCGCCACCACGAAGACGTCGATCATCGACCAGCGGCCGATGAACTCCACCACGTCGTAAAGCCGGATCCGGGTGTGGGCGTCGAGGTTCACCTTCGTCCGGATCGAATAGACGAGGTAGAGCAGCACGAAGAACTTCGCGATCGGGATGACCACGCTCGCGACGAAGACGATGAGCGCCACTTCCCAGGCACCGTAGCGGATGAGCTCGACCACGCCGCCGACGATGGTGTTGGGCGTCGCCTTGCCGAGGGTCGAGGTGATGAGCATCGGCAGCGCGTTGGCCGGAATGTAGCACATGAAGCCGACGAGGAGCCAGGCGAGCACGCGCTGCAGGCTGAGCGGAAAGCGCTGATGCAGCACCGAGCCGCAGCGCGGGCAGATCGTCGCCGGCAGCGGCGACGCCTTGCCGCAGCGCCGGCAGCCGACGTAGCCGGCGTTGCGCGCGGTCAGGGCGCGCGCCATTGCTCGAGCATCTGCCAGATGGACCACTCGTCGAGGCTCACCGCCTCGAGCACCACGAGCAGCACGAGGCCGGTCATCGCCCAGAAGGCCGGGCCGAGGCTGATCGCCGCCATGCCGGCGATCTTCACCAGCGCCACCACGACGCCGATGATGAAGACCTCGGCCATCGCCCAGGGCCGAAGCTCGCTGGCGATGCGGAAGGCGCGCTGCGCGCCCTCGGCCGGCGGCCGGCCGAGCCGCAGCGGCAAGAGGGTGTAGCCGAGGGCGGTCGCCCGGATGATCGGCAGCACGATGATGAGGAGCGTCGTCGCCACCGAGAGCGGAAAGATCAACGTGTCGGCGAAGGCGAAGGCCGCGTCGAGCAGCGACGCCTTGCGCACCACGCCCGCCACGGAAAGCTCGAGGAATGGAAAGAACAGCGCGACGATGAGCAGGATCACGCTGGCGAACGACGCGGCCAGCGTCCGGTCGATCGCGCCGGCCCGGTTGGTCATCAAGACCGTGTTGCAGCGACGGCAGCGCAGGCGGCCGCCGACAGGGACCGGCACCTCGGCATAGAGCATGTCGCAGGTCGGGCACGCGAGCAGCGCCTCGCCGCGCAGGCTCGGGTCGGGCACGGCCATGGGCACGGGCACGCGCGTCAGCCGGGGCTCATCCCGCGCAGCCGCTCCGAGCGCCGGCGCAGGAGCTCGAGGCTGGTGAGCAGCGCGACCGAGATGGCGACGAGGATGGTGGCGACCGCGAGGATCGTCGGCGAGATCTGCTCGCGGAGGCCGATGAACATCTGCCAGGGCAGGGTCTTCTGCGAGGCGGAGCCGACGAAGAGCACCACCACCACCTCGTCGAACGAGGTGATGAACGCGAAGAGCGCGCCGGAGATCACGCCCGGCAGGATCAGCGGCATCTGGATCTTGAAGAAGGTGCGCACCGGCCCCGCGCCCATGTTCGCGGCGGCGCGGATCAGGCTCTTGTCGAAGCCGACCAGCGTCGCGGTGACGGTGATGATGACGAAGGGGATGCCGAGGACGGCGTGCGCCAGCACCACGCCCCAGTAGGTCCCCTGCAGCCCGAGGCGGGAATAGAAGAAATACATGCCCGCCGCCGAGATGATGAGCGGCACGATCATCGGCGAGATCAGCATCGCCATGATCGCCCCCCGCATGGGCACGTGGCTCTGGCTGAGCCCCACCGCCGCCAGCGTGCCGAGGACGACGGCGACGAGCGTCGCCACCGGCGCGATCCGGACCGAGTTCCAGAGCGCGTTCTGCCAGTCGGGGTTGGTGAAGAAGTCCTTGTAGTGCGTGAGCGAGTAGGCGCCGCTCTCGAAACGCAGCATCTCCGGCGTGAAGGTGAAGAAGTTCGTCGCGTTGAATGAGAGCGGGATGATGACGAGGATCGGCATGATCAGGAAGAAGATGATCGCCACGCAGATCGCCCGGAAGGTCCAGAACCAGACGCGCTGGCCGGTCGACGCATAGGGAGGCAGTGCGGCCATCGGTCTTACCCCAGCTTCACGTTGTCGATGCCGACGATGCGGTCGTAGGTCCAGTAGAGCGCCAGCACCACGATGAGGAGCAGCGTCGCCAGCGCCGCGGCGAGCCCCCAGTTGAGCGACGTCGAGATGTGATAGGCGATCCGGTTCGAGATGAAGACGCCGGAGGTGCCGCCGACGAGCTCGGGCGTGATGTAGTAGCCGATCGCCAGGATGAAGCAGAGGATGGCGCCGGCGCCGACGCCCGGGATCGACTGCGGGAAGTAGACCCGCCAGAACGCCGTCCAGTCGTTGGCGCCGAGCGACTTCGCCGCGCGCATGTAGGAGGGCGGGATCGTCTTCATTACCGAGAACAAGGGCAGGATCATGAACGGCAGCAGGATGTGCGTCATCGCGATCGTGGTGCCGGTCGCGTTGTTGATCATGACGAGCCGGTTCGCGTCGCTGACGAGCCCGAGCCAGACGAGGATGTCGTTGATGACGCCCTGCTGCTGCAACAGCACCTTCCACGATGCGGTTCGCACGAGGAGCGAGGTCCAGAACGGCAGCAGCACCAGGATCAGGATCAGGTTCGACGAGCGCAGCGGCAGGCTCGCGAGCAGGAACGCGATCGGATAGCCGAGGAGCAGGCAGAGGAAGGTGATCCCGAGGCTCATCGCCATCGTGCGCAGGAAAAGCTTCACGTAGATGCGATCCTGCGCCGGCTTCATCTGGATGCCGTCGGTGGTCAGCTGCATGTCGAGCGCGTTGAGGATGTAGCCCGAGGTGTAGTTGCCGGAGAAGAGCTTCAGCGTCTGCCAGACCGCGGGATCGCTCCACTTCTTGTCGCCGGCGATGAACTGCTCCTTGAACGGCTGGCTCGTGTCCATCTTCTTGAGGTCGCGCGCGACGCCGCGCATCAGCGACGAGAAGCCCGAGTATTCGTAGTTGAGCCGCTGCCCGAGGCGAGTGTTGGTCTTCGCCTCCACCGCCACGACAAGGTCGTCGTGCAGCGCGGCGAAGACCGGCTCGCCCGGCAACTCGGCGGTCTTCGGATCCCAGTCCCGGAGCGCCACGACCGTCTTCGGCAGCGTCTGCGGCACGATCTCGTTCTCGACCGCGCGGAACAGCATGTCGCCGATCGGCAGAATGAAGGTGACGAGGACGAAGACGAGAAGCGGCGCGATCAGGAGGAGCGCGCGCAGCTTCTGCGCGCGCAGCGCCCGGCGCAGGCTCGCCTTGAGCGGCCTTCCGTCGGCGGCGAGCATCGGCCCGCTGGCGCGAGGCGCCGTTCCTGCAGTCGCGTCGGTCATCGCCCGCCCCCCTCGGCTCAAGCGTGGCGGACGGGGCCGGGCGGCCCCGTCCGGGTCAGCCTACTGCGTCAGCCAGGCCTGGAACTTGGCCTCGACCTCGTCCTGGTTGTCGGCCCACCACTCGATGTTGTTGATGAGGTAGTTCTTCATGTTGGCCGGGTTCGTCGGCATGTGCGGCGCCATCTCGATGCCGAGGCTGACATGCTTGCCGACCAGCGGCTGCGACGAGGCGCGCGCCGGGCCATAGGAGATGTACTTCGCCTGGTCCGCTAGCCGCTGGGTGTCGGTCGCGAAGCGCAGGAAGTGCAGCACCCGCGCCTTGCGGTCGTCGGGCAGGTTGTTCGGCACGATCCAGCCGTCGAAGTCGAAGACCTCGTAGTCCCAGAGCATCGCCACCGGCTGGTGCTGCTCCTCGATCACCGAGAACAGCCGCCCGTTGTAGGTCGAGCCCATCACCACTTCCTTGTCGGCGAGAAGCTGTGGCGTCTCGGCGCCGGCGGACCACCAGACGACGCTGTCCTTGATGGTGCCGAGCTTCTTCAGAGCCCGGTCGACGCCCTCGGGCGTGGAGAGCACGTCATAGAGATCGGCCTTGGCCACGCCGTCGCAGAGCAGCGCCCATTCGAGGTTCTTCTTCGGCCGTTTCTCGAGACTACGCTTGCCGGGGAACTTCTGGAGGTCGAAGACGTCGCAGATCGAGGTCGGCACCGCGCCGTTCCACTCGGCCACGTCGGTGCGATAGCCGAACGTCGTCGAGAACCAGATCTGCGGCACGAAGCAGTCGTTGATGAGGCTGTCGCCGAAGTCCTTGGTCGGCGTCGAGCCGTCGTTGCCGGGGGCGAGATCCTTGTCGAAGTCGATCGGCATCGCCAGGCCCTCGTCGCACAGCCGCTGGCTGTCGGGGCCTTCGACGTCGACGAGGTCCCAGGTGACGTTGCCGGCCTCGAACTGAGCGCGCAGCTTCGCCACAGCCTCGTTCGAGCTCTCGTCCCAGGTGAACTTGGTGCCGGTCAGCGCCGCATAGGGCTCGGAATAGGCCTTCTGCTGCGAGGTCTGGTAGGCGCCGCCCCAGGACACCGCGGTGATGGCGTCGGCGCAGCCCTCGCACGGCGGCAGATCCTCGGCAAAGGCCAGCGTCGCGCCCACCGGCAGGAGAGCCAGCGCCGCGGCTGAAACAAGGGTACGTAAGCTCATGGTGTTCTCCCTGCGGTCTTCGCCCGGTTCCTGCGCGACCGCCTTCCCCCGGGCCGGGTTGGAGCGGCGTCTTGTATCTCAGGCGGCGTCGAGCGCCCGGCAGTCGGGGATCTGCCAGCCGATCTCCACCCGCTCGCCGGCGACGAGCCGACGCTGATCGACGGCGTTGCGGCACTTCATGATGAAGTTGTCGTTGCCGGCCACGCGCAGCCGGGTGCGGAAGCTGTCGCCCATGTAGATGAACTCCAGCACCTCCGCGGTCAGCCGGTGGGTGTCGGCCGGCATCCGCTCGGGCCGGAACTCCACCCGCTCCGGCCGGATGGAGACCAGCGTCTCGTCGCCCGGCTTGGCGACGTTGACGGGCAGGGCGTCGATCACCGAGCCATCGGCGAGCCGCACCGTGCAGCGCTCGCCGCTGATCGATTCGACCGCGCCCTTCAGCGTGTTGTTCTCGCCGATGAACTGCGCGACGAAGCTGTTGAGCGGCCGCTCGTAGAGATCTTCCGGCGGGTCGAGCTGCTGGATGCGGCCGTCGTTGAACACCGCCACCCGGTCGGACATGGTCAGCGCCTCGGACTGGTCGTGCGTGACGTAGACGACGGTGACGCCGAGCTGCTCGTGCAGGTGCTTGATCTCGAACTGCATGTGCTCGCGGAGCTGCTTGTCGAGCGCGCCGAGCGGCTCGTCCATCAGCACGAGCTCGGGCTCGAAGACGAGCGCGCGGGCCAGCGCGATGCGCTGCTGCTGGCCGCCCGAGAGCTGCGCCGGGCGGCGGCCGGCGAAGCGGCCCATCTGCACCATGTCGAGCGCGCGCTTCACCTTGCTCTCGATCTCCGGCTTCGGCAGCTTGCGAACCTCGAGCGGGAACGCGAGGTTCTCGCCGACGGTCATGTGCGGGAACAGCGCGTAGTTCTGGAACACCATGCCGATGCCGCGCTTGTGCGGCGGCACGCTGTTGATCGGCCGGCGATCGAGCAGGATCTCGCCGTGGGTCGCGGTCTCGAAGCCCGCCAGCATCATCAGGCAGGTGGTCTTGCCCGAGCCCGATGGCCCGAGCATCGTCAGGAACTCGCCCTTCGCGATCGAGAGGTTCAGGTCTTTGACGACGAGCGTCTCGCCGTCATAGCTCTTCTGCACATGCTCGAACACCACGAAGGCGTCGTCGCCGCGGTTTGCCATCTGCCGACCCCTGCTGGTCCTGGGCTCGTTGGCCCGATTGCCCGGATGATAAGCACAATGCCCGCGGCCACGCAATTTCCTCGCCCGCGGGCGGAATTCGCTTCGCTGCATCGCTGCGCATGGCGCGATGGGTCACGGACGGAATGCACACGAATCTATCATGCCCGAAGTTGTGCCCAACCGTCCGGCAGACGAAACGGTCGCCTGCACGCGAAACCGGCGCCTTGCGGCGCTCGCTGATCCGTAACCGACTTGCGTTTTGCCGATCCCTCGAATTTAGATGGTACCGCAGCGCGAACCGGGGGGCACGGGCATCGGCGCATTCAACGAGATGTTCGACGGCAAATCCGTCCGCCCCGCCTATCGGCAGCTGGTCGACTGGGTCGAGGCGACCTCGCCCGAGACCCTCACCCAGAAGAAGCAGGAGGCCGAGGCGCTGTTCCGGCGGATCGGAATCACCTTCGCGGTCTATGGCGAGGGCGGCGACACCGAGCGGCTGATTCCCTTCGACATGATGCCGCGCGTCTTCACCGAGGCCGAGTGGCGGCGGCTCGAGCGCGGGGTGAAGCAGCGCGCCCGCGCGCTCAACGCCTTCCTCTGGGACGTCTATCATCGCGCCGAGATCGTGCGGGCCGGGGTGGTCCCGGCGGATCTCGTGTTCCGCAACGAGGCCTATGAGCCGGCCGTCGTCGGCATCGACCCGCCGGGGCGTGTCTACAGCCACATCGTCGGCATCGACATCGTGCGCACCGGGCCCGAGGATTTCTTCGTGCTCGAGGACAACTGCCGCACCCCGTCGGGCGTCAGCTACATGCTCGAGAACCGCGAGATCATGATGCGGATGTTTCCCGAGCTGTTCCGCGCCTCGCGCATCGCGCCGGTCGACGACTATCCCGAGCGGCTGCGCCGCACGCTGGCGAGCGTGGCGCCGCCGCGCTGCGATGGCGAGCCGGTCAGCGTCGTCCTGTCGCCGGGCGCCTTCAACAGCGCCTATTACGAGCACTCGTTCCTCGCCGACCAGATGGGCATAGAGCTGGTCGAGGGTCAGGATCTCTTCGTGCTCGGCGATCTCGTCTACATGCGCACCACCGAGGGGCCGAAGCGGGTCGACGTGATCTATCGCCGCATCGACGATGCCTTCCTCGATCCCCTGTGCTTCCGGCCGGACTCGATGCTCGGGGTTCCGGGGCTGATGAACGTCTATCGCTCCGGCGGGGTCAGCATCTGCTCGGCGCCCGGCGCCGGGGTCGCCGATGACAAGGCGATCTACACCTACGTGCCCGAGATGGTCCGCTTCTACCTCGGAGAGACGCCGATCCTGAAGAACGTGCAGACCTGGAAGTGCGGTGACCCGTCGGATCGCCAATACGTGCTCGAGCGCCTCGGCGAGCTCGTGGTCAAGGAGGTGCACGGCTCGGGCGGCTACGGCATGCTGGTGGGGCCGAAGTCGACGCGCGAGCAGATCGCCGCCTATGCCGAGCGGATCAAGGCTGATCCCGGCGACTTCATCGCCCAGCCGACGCTCGCGCTCTCCACCTGCCCGACCTTCGCCGACGAGGGCCTGGCGCCGCGGCACGTCGACCTTCGGCCGTACTGCCTGGTCGGGCGCGAGGTGCACCTCTGCCCGGGCGGGCTCACCCGCGTCGCGCTCAAGGAGGGGTCGCTCGTGGTGAACTCGAGCCAGGGCGGCGGCGTCAAGGACACCTGGGTGCTGGCGGACTGACCGGATGCTGAGCCGCACCGCCGAGAACCTTTACTGGCTCGCCCGCTACATGGAGCGGGCCGAGACCATGGCGCGGCTGCTTGAGGTCGGCTACCGCATGGGGTTGATGCCGTCCACCGGCGAGGGCTATCGCAACGAATGGGCCTCGCTCGTCGCCGCGGCGGGCTCCTCCGCCGGGTTCGTCGCGAAGTTCGGCGACGAGTTCCGCCAGCGCGACGTCGAGACCTGGCTGTTCTTCGACCGCGAGAACCCGTCGTCGGTCGTCTCCTGCATCGAGACCGCGCGCCAGAACGGCCGGGCGGTGCGGACGGCGCTCACCACCGAGATGTGGGACGCCCTGAACGGCGCCTTCCTCGACCTCCGCGAGCTCGAGCGCCGACCGCGCTCGGCCGCGCTCCTGCCGCAGCTCTGCGACTGGACCAAGCGGCAGGGGGCGCTGCTGCGCGGGGCGACCGAAGGCACGCATCTGCAGAACGACGGCTTCGACTTCCTCAACCTCGGCTGCTATCTCGAGCGCGGCGACAACACCGCGCGGCTCCTCGACGTGAAGTATTACGTGCTGCTGCCGACGACCTCGATGGTCGGCGGCGCGGTCGACACCTACCAGTGGCAGACGCTCCTGCGCGCGCTCTCCGCCTACCGCGCCTTCCACTGGTCGTATCGCGGCGAATACAGCCCGCGGAAGATCGCGCATTTCCTGATCCTGAACCGCGCCTTCCCGCGCTCGCTCCTGCACTGCCAGGACCACGTCGGCCATCACCTCGGACGCCTCGCGCAGGCTTACGAGAGCCGCACGATCGCGCACGACCGGCTGCAGGTCATGCTGGGCGAGCTCGCGGAGGCGCAAATCGACGACATCATCGACGAGGGGCTGCACGAGTTCCTCTCGCGCTTCATCCACCAGAACGCGGCGCTGGGGCAGGACGTCGCCGACGGCTATCTCTTCGGGGGCCTCTAGATGCGTCTGACGGTGCACCACAGCACGGTCTACCACTTCGACGTGCCGATGCGCTTCGTCGTGCAGAGCCACCGGCTGACACCGGCGTCGAACGGCGGGCAGAGCGTGCTCGACTGGACGATCTCGGCCGACGGCGCGCTCTTCGGCACCGCGTTCGTCGATGGGGCCGGCGACCGGATCAGCACGATGACGGTGCCGGGCCCGGTCGAGCGGATCACCATCGTCGTCGAGGGCACCGTCGACACCACCGACACGGCCGGCATCCTCCGCGGCCATCGCGAGACGATCTCGCCGCGGGTCTACCTGCGCCCGACCGCGGCCACCCAGGCCAACCGCGCGATCGCCGACCTCCGCGACCAGGCGCTCGACGGCGCCGAGAGCGGGCTCGACCGGGCGCATCGGCTGTCCGCGGCGGTCGCCGACGCGATCGCCTACGCGCCCGGCGCGACCTCGGCGCAGACGAGCGCCGCGGAGGCGCTCGAGCTCGGCCGTGGCGTCTGCCAGGACCACGCCCACGCGCTGATCGCCCTCGCCCGCTCCGCCGAGATCCCGGCGCGCTACGTGACCGGCTACCTGCTGTCGGGATCGGCCGAGTCCGGCGACGCCGGCGAGGCGTCGCACGCCTGGGCCGAGCTTCACGTCGGCGATCTCGGCTGGATCGGCTTCGACCCGGCCAACCGCTGCTGCCCGGATGCGCGCTACATCCGCCTCGGCTCGGGGCGGGACGCGCGCGAGGCGGCGCCGATCCGCGGCGTCGCCCGTGGCGGCGGCGGCGAGGGCCTGGACGTGAACGTCGTCGTTGCGCAGCAATAGGCGGGTCGCACGCGTGACTCCGGGAGAGGGGACTCGATGACCTACTGCGTTGGGCTGCTGCTCGAGGCCGGCGTCGTCATGCTGTCCGACACCCGCACCAACGCGGGATTCGACAACATCGCCTGCTACCGCAAGATGTTCGTGTTCGAGGCCTCGGGCGAGCGCGTCATCGCGATCCTGACCGCCGGCAACCTCTCCGTGACGCAGACGGTGATCGCCAAGCTCCGGCAGGCGATCGCCCGCGACGACCCGGAGGGCTCGATCATGCGCGCCCCCTCGATGCTCGAGGTGGCCGAGGTCGTCGGCCGCACGCTGAACGACGTGCATGTCGAGCTCGGCGAGCGGATGGAGCGCACCAACACCTCGGCGTCGGCGTCGATGCTGGTCGGCGGCCAGCGGCTCGGCGGCCAGCTGCGGCTGTTCCTGGTCTATCAGGAGGGCAACTTCATCGAGGCGACCGACGACACGCCCTATCTGCAGATCGGCGAGCACAAGTACGGCAAGCCGATCCTCGACCGCGTCGTCACGCCGGCCACCTCGCTCGCCGATGGCCGCAAGGCGGTGCTGATCTCGATGGATTCCACCCTGCGCTCGAACCTCTCGGTCGGCATGCCGCTCGATCTCCTGACCATCGGGCGCAACGACTATCGGGTGACGACGCGCGAGCGCATCGAGCCCGGCGACCCGACCTTCGCCGCCATGTCCGCCGCCTGGAGCCGGGCGCTGCGCGACGGCTTCCAGGGGCTGCCCGACTGACCCGCTCGCCCATCCATGCGCGCGGCGCGGACCCGCTATGCCTGAACGGTGCTTGTGGCGACGGTGTGCCGCTTCTAAGACCTTGGTCGTAGGGGCAGGGAGCATGGACGCACGGAAGATCGCAAGCCGCGCAGCATCATTCGCCTTACTCCGCTTGCGGCGCCATCCTGCCGGTGAAAGACTGACCCTCCCACCGCCGCGCGGCTGCCGCGGCGGGGGCAAGATCCCTTCGCTGGTCTTCAGGCCGGACGAAACGCATAATGGACGGAGGAACCACATGACCGACACGCCCGATCTCGATCCTTCCGAAACCCGAGAGTGGCTCGACTCCGTCGAGGACGTCATCGACCGCGACGGCACCGATCGCGCGCACTTCCTCCTCGATCAGGCTGTCGCCGCCGCGCGCGCCCGTGGCGCGAACCTGCCGTTCGGCGCGACGACCGCCTACGTGAACACCATCCCGCCCGACCAGCAGCCGCCCTATCCGGGCGATCTCGAGCTCGAGTGGCGGATCCGCACGATCAACCGCTGGAACGCGATGGCGACGGTGGTCCGTCGCAACAAGATCTCGAGCGAGTACGGCGGCCACATCGCCTCCTTCGCCTCCTCGGCCGTACTCTACGACATCGGCCTCAACCACTTCTGGCGCACGCGCACCGACAAGCACGGCGGCGACCTCGTCTTCTTCCAGGGCCACGCGATCCCCGGCATCTACGCGCGCTCGTTCATGGAAGGCCGGATCAGCCAGGAGACGCTCGACAACTTCCGCTCGGAGACCGGCGGCCAGGGCTTGCCGTCCTACCCGCACCCGTGGCTGGCGCCCGACTACTGGCAGTTCCCGACCGTCTCGATGGGCCTCGGCCCGCTGATGGCGATCTACCAGGCGCGGTTCATGAAATACATGCACAACCGCGGCCTCATCGACATGGACGACCGCAAGGTCTGGGCGTTCCTCGGCGACGGCGAGATGGACGAGCCGGAGAGCCTCGGCGCGATCGGCCTCGCTGCGCGCGAGGATCTCGACAACCTGATCTTCGTCATCAACTGCAACCTGCAGCGGCTCGACGGGCCGGTCCGGGGCAACTCGAAGGTCATCCAGGAGCTCGAGGGCAACTTCCGCGGCGCCGGCTGGAACGTCATCAAGCTGATCTGGGGCTCGGGCTGGGACAAGCTCCTGGACAAGGACGACTCGGGCAAGCTGCGCCAGCTGATGGACGAGACCGTCGACGGCGACTACCAGACCTTCCGCTCGAAGAACGGCGCCTATATCCGCGAGCACTTCTTCGGCAAGTACCCCGAGACGGCGAAGCTCGTCGAGGACTGGACCGATGCCGAGATCTGGGCGCTGCGCCGCGGCGGGCATGATCCGGCCAAGGTCTATGCCGCCTTCGACCGGGCGGTGAAGACCAAGGGGCAGCCGACGGTGCTGCTCATCAAGACGGTCAAGGGCTACGGCATGGGCGATGCCGGCGAAGGCCAGAACATCACCCACCAGCAGAAGAAGCTGGCCGAGGACCAGCTCCGGGCGTTCCGGGACCGCTTCGACATCCCGGTGCCCGAATCCGAGGTGGCGAAGGCGCCCTACGTCACGCTCGGCAACGAGCAGAAGGACTACATCCTCAAGCGCCGCGAGGCGCTCGGCGGCGCCTTCCCGGTGCGCCGGCACGACAACCCGGCGCTCGAGATCCCCGAGCTCTCGGCGTTCGAGGCCGTGCTCAAGGACACCGGCGAGCGGCAGATCTCGACGACCATGGCCTTCGTGCGGGTGCTGAACACGCTGATCCGCGACAAGAAGATCGGTAAGTTCGTGGTGCCGATCGTGCCGGACGAGAGCCGGACCTTCGGCATGGAGGGCATGTTCCGCCAGATCGGCATCTACAACCCCAAGGGCCAGCTCTACACGCCCGAGGACGC
>JBDHSS010000061.1:0-12476 GCA_039808205.1 Paracoccaceae bacterium
CGAGCTCGTGCGCCGCCGCCCAGGCTGCGGCGAAGGCGCGCGCGTCGTGCCGGCGACACTCGAAGCACGGGCGGTGCCCGGCGGCGAGCGCCGTCGCCTCGTCGAGGAAGAAGAGCTCGGTATAGCCCGGCCCCATCACCGACCGCTGCCGGCCGCGGAACTCGAGCTCGCAGGCGATCCACGCCCGGCTCCGCCAGCGCGCGGCGCCGAGGCTGCCGTCCTCGCGGTGCAACCGGCCGCCGCGGTTGCCCATCAGCGTGCCGCGCGCCGCGACCGCGTGCAGGCTGCCGTCGGGCGCCACGCGATTGCAGAGCGGCGACGGTCGGTCCATGGCGCCTCCTCTGCCGCGATGAGGCCATGACCGAGCGCGCCTGGTCCAGCCCCAATCACGGGCCCCGCCGCGACGGGCTGCGGCCGACGCTCGTCGTGCTGCATTACACCGCGATGCCGACCGCCGAGGCGGCGCTGGCCCGGCTCTGCGACCCCGCGGCAGAGGTCTCGGCGCACTGGTTGATCGCCGAGGACGGGCGGCTCTGGCAGCTCGTCGACGAGGCGCGGCGCGCCTGGCACGCCGGTGCCGGCGCCTGGGGCGGTCTGGGCGACGTCAACTCGCGCTCGATCGGCATCGAGCTTGCCAATGCAGGCCCGCTCGCCGGCCTGCCGCCGTTTCCCGAGCCGCAGATGGCCGCGCTCGAGCGGTTGCTCGACGGCATCCGCGCGCGCTGGGGCATTGGCGCGGCGGGCGTCATTGCCCATTCCGACCTGGCGCCCGGGCGCAAGGCCGATCCCGGCCCACGCTTCGACTGGCGCCGGCTGGCGCTCGGCGGCCGCGCGGTCTGGACGGCGGAGGCAGCCGCTTCCGGCGGGCCGGAGGCCTTTGCCACTGCCGCCGCACGCCTCGGCTATCCGGTGGACGCGGCCGGTGCCGACGCGGTGCTCGCCGCCTTCCGCCTGCGCTTCCGCCCGTGGGCCGAGGGGCCGCTGGAGCCCGAGGATCTCGGCACGCTGCGGCGGCTCTGCGGGCTCGTTGAGCGCCGCGAGGCAGCCGGTCGGCGCTCCCGGGCCTGAGGCGGTCAGGCGGTCGGCTCGAAGCGCGGGAACAGCACCTCGTTCTCGAGCCGGATGTGCTCCTCGAGGTCGGCGACGAAGCTGCCGAGCCCGTCGTAGAGCGACGTCCACGTCCGGCAGGCGTTCGCGGGCAAGGTCAGCTGGGCCGTGAGCCGCCGGATCTCGGCGATCTCGGCGGCGTGGTCGTCGTGGTCGGCGCGCATTGCGGCGATCGGCTCGCCGATCGCGCGGTTGCCGCGGCGGATCGCCGGGAAGAGGATCAGCTCCTCCTTCTTCATGTGCACCTCGAGCTCGCCGATGAGCTTCTCCAGCAGCGACGCAAGCCCTGCAGGCGCGCTCGGGTCGCCCGCGTGCACCGACTCGACGCGCGCGGAAAGCGCTGCCAGGTCGGGCAGCTGCTCGCGGTGCCGCTGGTGATAGCGCGTCTCGATGTGCCGCGTCAGCGCGGCGGAATCGTCGATCGGGGCGGTGTTGGTCATGGGTTTGTCCTTGCTTCGGTGCAGGGGGCGTTCAGCTCGCCTGTCAGGAGGCCGCGGGTTCGTGCCGCCGGAGAAGGTCATCCTCCAGCCGCAGGTGCTCGGCGAGGGTCGCGATGAGCTCGGCGAGGCCCGCATAGAGCGTGCCCCAGCTGGTGCAGGCGCCGTCGGGCAGCGCGAAGTCGCGGGTGATCTCGCGGATCCGCGCGCAATCGGCGGTCAGCCGCGCATGGTCGCTCCGGAGCGCCGCGATCTCCGGCGCGAGACCGGAGGTCGTGCCGCTCCGGATCATCGGAAACACCACGTCCTCGGCCGATTGCAAGTGCGCCTCGAGCACGCCGCCGATCCGGGCGAGGGTGCGACCGAGCCCGGCAGGCACGTCCGCGTCATCCTCGTGAAGGTCCTCGACCATCTCGGCGAGCCGCCGCAGCTCCTGCAGCCGGCGGCGGTGGCGGGCGTGGAAGCGGCTCTCGAGCTGGTGCGTCGGATCGGCGGAGTCCGCGGCGGCGCCGACCTCGCCGCCGGATGGCGGTTCCCCGGCTGCGGGCAGCGGCGCGACGCTCGTCCGGGTACGCAGCAGCACGTCGCCGGCGTCGTTCACCGTCAGCCGGACGCGCACGCCGCCGTGCCGGAAGGTCAGCCGATGCCGCCCGCTGTCCGCGTCGCGGCCTTCCTCGCAGAGCGTGGCGATCCGGCCCTCGCGCATCAGGCGCTGCACGGCGTCCGCCGGCACGCCGAGCAGCGGTCCGAGGGCGACGGCATCGATCTGAAATCCGTTCTCGGTCCGCTCCAGTCGCATGGTCGTGTCCTTTCCGTTCTCCCGCCGCTCAGGCGGGCGCGCGGGTGATCGCCACCTGCCAGACCTCGGGGCCGTCGCGCAGGAACTCGACGGTGAAGCGTTCGGGCCAGCTCTCCTCGATCCGCCGCAGCAGGGGCAGCGGCGCGTGGTCGTTGACGAGCACGAAGGTGGCGCTCGGCTCCAGCGCCTGAAGCGCTGCAAAGACGGTGGCGTGACGCTCTGGCGGCATCATCGGGCGAAGGTCGACGATGACGGGTGCGGCGGTATCGGCAGGCATGAGTCTTTCCCGAACGAGCTTTCGCACCATGGTTCGCCCGGAAAGAAATATTGTCAATATATCTTTTAACGGCTATGCAGGCGCTCCTCCCGGGGCTCGCCCGCGTGTTGCCCCGGCTGTCGCGCGCACGGATAACCCACGAGACGACGATCAGGGAACGGACATGCGGCTGACGATGATGTCGGACTATGCGCTGCGGGTGCTGCTCTACGCGGCCGCCCATCCCGACCGGCTGGTGACGATCGACGAGACGCAAGGCGCCTACGGCATCTCCCGCGGCCACCTGATGAAGATCGTGGGCCTGCTCGCCGGCGCCGGCCTCCTGCGCTCGCAGCGCGGCCGGACGGGTGGCTTCACCCTCGGCGCCCCGCCGGAGGAAATCCGCCTCGGAGACGTCGTGCGCCTGACCGAGCCGGACTTCGCCATGGTCGAATGCTTCGCGCCCGGCAACGCCTGCGCCATCACCCGGGTCTGCCGGCTGCCCGACATCGTCACCG
This sequence comes from Paracoccaceae bacterium, assembly GCA_039808205.1. GTDB lineage: Bacteria > Pseudomonadota > Alphaproteobacteria > Rhodobacterales > Rhodobacteraceae > Amaricoccus. The sequence continues at coordinate 3,118 of JBDHSS010000061.1, forward strand.
AGGCGCTTGCCGCGTTCATGACGGTACTCGACCGCCACACGCTGGCCGACCTGATCCTCCGGCCGCAGGACTTCGGCGCGGTGGCCGCGGAGGGCGGCCATCCGCCGACGGGAGTGGCCGGGTGACGCACACCCCTCACGTCCAAGGCGGGAATGGTGCGGACGGCGGGGATCGAACCCGCACTCCCGAGGGACGCGGATTTTAAGTCCGCTGCGTCTACCGGTTCCGCCACGTCCGCCGCGACCCTGCCTATGCCGGAGGGGCGGGCACCGCAAGCGTCAGGCGGTCAGGCGCTTGCGGAGCTGCCGGGCCCAGCGGCGCAGGCCGCTGAGCTCGTCGACCTCCTCCTCGAGCCGGGCGAGGAGCTTCTCGTCGGGCTCCTGCAAGAGCGCGTCGAGCTGCAGCCCGAGGCTCGCGATCCGGCCCGACTCGAGCCGGCGCACCACGAGCCGGCCGCCGGGGATCGTCACCACGGCGTCGAGCACGGGCTTCTCGCCGAGCCGCTCGCCGACCCAGTCGGCCAGCTGCGCCTCGGGGTCGTGCTCGCCGAAGGCGATGTCGTAGAACTGCTCGATCTCGGCGATCCGGGTCTCGCCGCGGATCGGCAGCTCGCCGAAGATGAGCCCGAGCCGGCGCGCCACGTCGGGGCTCTCGCGGAACAGGCTGTCGAAGCGGTTCAGCCGCTCGCGCGGCACCAGGAAATAGCCGTAGTCGCCGGCGCGCAGCGCACCCGCGTCGCGGGGGTCGAGGATGTGGCCCTTGCGCACCACCATCAGCATCCGCGCCCAGGCCGGCATCCGCGTGAGGCCGAGGATCACGCTGTCGGCGGTCACCGGATAGCCGACGATCTCCTGCTCGGTCTGGCCAGGGATGTCGATCTCGACGCGGCTGATCTTCTGCGTCGTCGCCTTCAGCGCCACGCCGAGCCGGCGCGCCGCCGTGGTCAGCGTGGCGCCCTGCACCAGCATCGAGCAGAGGACGACGAAGAAGGCGATGTTGAAGTAGGACTGCGAGTTCGGCACGCCGGCGATCGTCGGGATCGCCGCAAGGAAGATCGAGACCGCCCCGCGCAGCCCGACCCACGAGATGAAGAGCTTCTCCCGCGTCGCGAAGCCGGCGCCCCAGAGGCAGATCCAGACCGCGAGCGGCCGCGCCACCAGCGTCAGCACCACCGCGACCCAGAGCCCTTGCGGGGCATAGTCGATGAGGGTGCTCGGCGTGGCGAGGAGGCCCAGCATCAGGAACATCACGATCTGGCAGAGCCAGGTCACCGCATCATGAAAGCCGACGATGGAAGGGTAGGCCCGCGTCGGGCGGTTCGCCATGACGAGGCCGGCGATGTAGACGGCGAGAAGCCCGCTGCCGCCGACGAGCGTGGTGAAGCCCGAGATCAGGATCGCGCTCACCACCACGAACAGGGGATGCAGCCCCCCCGGCATGCTGACCCGGTTGAGGAGCGACACGGTTCCCATGCCGCTCAGGAGCCCGAGGACGGCACCGAGCAGCGCCTCGCGCACCAGCTCGACGGCGAGCTCCCAGGCGGGCAGGCCGTCGGCGAGGACGAACTGCACGAGGATGATGACGAGAAAGACCGAGATCGGGTCGTTGGTGCCCGATTCGATCTCGAGGACGGCGTTGACCCGCCCCGGCAGCCTGAGCCCGCCGGTCCGGAGCAGGAAAAAGACGGCCGCGGCATCGGTCGAGGCGATGATCGCGCCGAGGAGAAGCGCCTCTGGCGGCTGCAGGTCGAGCACGGCCCAGCCGGCGAGGCCGGCGATCGCGGCGGTGATGAGCACGCCGAGCGTGGCGAGGAGGAGCGACGGCCGCAGCACGCCGCGAAACACCGAGAGCCGCGTGCGCAGGCCGCCGTCGAACAGGATCACCGAGAGCGCGATCATGCCGACGAGGTAGGTGGCGGAGAAGTCGTTGAAGACGATGCCACCGGGGCCGTCCTGCCCCGCGAGCATGCCGACGACGAGGAAGACGAGGAGCAAGGGGGCGCCGAAGCGCGTGGCGACGAGGCTCGAGAAGATGCCGATCAGGACCAGCGCCGACCCGACGAAGATCGCCGTGTTGACGAGGTCGAGACCATGCATGCGGCGAAAGCTCCTTCGACGGACGAGTCGGGCTGTGCTTTGGGGGCGTGCACCGACTATGGCGGGAGCGCCGCGAGAAGCGCAAGCGCTCGCGCGTCAGGCGAGGAGCATTTCCGGCACGTTGTCGCCCACGATGAGCGGGGCCGCGGTCGCCGCGCGGATCTCGGCGACGCTGACGCCAGGTCCGCGCTCGCGCAGCACGAGGCCGGCGTCGGTCGGCTCGATCACCGCGAGCTCGGTCACGACGAGGCTGACCCGGCGCGCCGCGGTGAGCGGCAGCGTGCACTCGGGCACGATCTTCGACTCGCCCTTGGCCGCGTGCACCATCGCGACGATGACCCGGCGCGCGCCGGCGACGAGGTCCATGGCGCCGCCCATGCCCGGCACCATGCGCCCGGGCACCGTCCAGTTGGCGAGATAGCCGCGCGCGTCGACCTGCAGCCCGCCAAGGACGGTCATGTCGAGATGGCCGCCGCGGATGATGCCGAAGCTCATCGCGCTGTCGATCGAGGCCGCGCCCGGCACCGCGGTGACGAAGCTGCCGCCCGCGTCGGTCAGCGTCGGGTCCTCCATGCCTTCCGGCGGCCGCGCGCCGAGGCCGATCACGCCGTTCTCCGCCTGGAAGAACACGCCCGAGTCGCGCGGCAGGTAGTTGGCGACGAGGCTCGGCAGGCCGATGCCGAGGTTTACGAGCATGCCGGCGTGGATCTCGCGGGCGACGCGGCGGGCGATGATCTCCTTGGCGTCCATGCTCATGCCGCACGCTCCAGCAGGTGGTCGACAAGGATGCCCGGCGTCTTGACGAAGTCGGGCGGGATGACGCCGATCGGCACGATGAGGTCGGGCTCGGCGATCACCGTGTCGGCGGCGAGCGCCATGATCGGATTGAAGTTGTGCGCGGTCAGCGAGTACTGGAGGTTTCCGAGGTAGTCGGCCTGCCTGGCGGCGATCAGCGCGAAATCGGCCCGGAGCGGCGTCTCGAGCAGGTAGCGCTTGCCCTCGACCTCGATCACCCGCTTGCCGTCCTCGACCGGCGTGCCGAGCCCGGTGGCGGTCAGCACGCCGCCGAGGCCGACGCCGCCGGCGCGGATGCGCTCGACGAGCGTCCCCTGGGGCACCAGCTCGACCTCGATCTCGCCGGCGATCATCTTTCCCTGAGTTTCGGGGTTGAGGCCGATGTGCGAGGCGATCAGCCGGCGGATGGCGCCGGCGGTGACGAGCTTGCCGATCCCCTTGCCGGGCATCGCGGTGTCGTTGGCGATCACCGTCAGCTCGCGCGCGCCGCGTCGCACCAGCGCGTCGATCAGCCGGTTCGGCGTGCCGACGGCCATGAAGCCGCCGATGAGCAGCGTGGCGCCGTCGGGGATCATCGCGGCCGCCGCATCGGCCCGGATCGCGGTCTTCATCGGCTCTGGTCTCCGCCCATTCGAGGCGCCGATCCTATGTCTGCCCGCGCGCGGCGGTCACGCGATTTCGTGTTGCCGCAAGGGTGGATCGGCGCGATCCTGGGGCCATGGACGAGCCAGCATCCCCGGGGCGCCCCGTCTGCCGCAAGTTCCGCGCCGGCGAGAGCTACGCCGGCAAGCAGGGCTTCCGCTATGCCGCCGGGATCTCGGCGGAGAGCGCCGGAGCCGCGGGCCTCTGCATGCATCTCCTGACCATCCAGCCCGGCGACCGCGCGAAGGCGCACCGGCACGAGCGCCACGAGACGGCGATCTACGTGCTGAGCGGCGTGTCCGAGATGTACTGGGGCGAGCGGCTCGAGAACCACATGGTGGTCGGCGAGGGCGAGATGCTCTACATCCCCGCCGGCGTGCCGCACCTGCCGATGAACGTCTCCGACCGGCCGTGCGTCGCGGTGATCGCCCGCACCGACCCGAACGAGCAGGAGAGCGTGGTGCTGATGCCCGAGCTCGACGGACTGGTGCCGGGCTGAGGCTTGTCGGGCCGGCGCTTCCGGCGCGGCCGTGCGCCTCCGACGGGAGTATCTGTCGCCAAGAAGAAGCCTGCGGCGCTGCGGGTCGGGCGTAGTCAGAGCAGCGTCGCGGCGCCGCGGTCGAGGTAGGTCTCGAGGAAACGGTCGATGCGCGGGTTGCGCGGCTTGCCGAAGACCTGTGCGGGCGTGCCTTCGACGAGGATCCGGCCGTGGTCGAGGAACACGATCTTGGCGGCGACCGAGGCGGCGAAGCCGATCTCGTGGGTGACGACGAGCATGGTGATCCCGGTCTCCGCCAGGTCGCGCATGACGGCGAGGACCTCGCCGGTCAGCTCCGGATCGAGCGAGGCGGTCGGCTCGTCGAAGAGCAGGATCCGCGGCTCGAGCGCCAGCGCGCGGGCGATCGCCACCCGTTGCTGCTGGCCACCCGAGAGCTCGCTCGGGTAATGGGCGGCGCGGTGGGCGAGGCCGACGCGCTCGAGCTCTGCCATCGCGCGCGCCTCCGCCTCGCGCCGCGGCAGCCGCAGCACGTGGGTCAGCGCCTCCGAGACGTTGCCGAGCGCGGTCATGTGCGGCCAGAGGTTGAACTGCTGGAACACCATGCCAATCTTCTTGCGCACCGTCCGGATCTGCGCCGCAGGGAGCCGCACCCGCCGGCCGCCGGGGCCGGGGCCGAAGCCGAGCGGCTCGCCGTCGATCTCGATCAGCCCGTCGGTCGCCTCCTCGAGGAACGCGGTGCAGCGCAGGACCGTGCTCTTGCCCGAGCCGGACGGCCCGATGAGGCAGGTGACCTCGCCGCGCTCCGCCGCGAAGGAGATGCCCTCGAGCACGCGCGCGGTGCCGAAGTCCTTGACGAGCGCCTTGATCGCGACCGCTGGAACCGAGGGGGCGGTCATGCGAACCGGTACTTGGCAAGGCGCGCCTCGGCGGCGCGTCCGGCGGCGCCGCAGAGCTCGACGAGCGCCCAGTAGAGGAGCGCCAGCACGGTGAAGCTCTCGACGAAGGCGTAGTTCTGCGTCCCGAGAGCGCTCACCGTCAGCGTCAGCTCCGGCACCGAGATGATCGACAGGATCGCGGTCTCCTTCAGCATGAGGATCGTCATGTTCACCATTGCCGGCAGGATCAGCGTGGTCATCTCCGGCAGGATGATCCGGGTCATCGTCTGCACCGGCGACATGCCGACACAGTCGGCCGCCTCGAGGTGTCCCTTCGGGATCGCCGCGAAGCCGGCGCGCCAGAGCTCGGAATAGTAGGCGGCGGCATAGATCGAGAGCGCAAGCACGCCCGCGGGCACCGCCTCGAGGCTGAGGCCGATGAACGGCCCGCCGTAGTAGAGCAGGAACACCTGCACCAGGAACGGCGTGCCGCGGATCACCTCGACCGGCACGAAGAGGAGCCAGTTGACCACCCGGCCGCCGCTCCGCCGGGCGACGGCGACGAGAAACCCGAGCGCGAGCCCGAGTGCTGCGCACACCGCCCAGATCAGCACCGTCATGCCGAGGCCGCGGGCGATGTCGGGCAGGGAGGCAAGAATGAGGCCGAGATCGAAGCTCACGCCCGCCCCCAGCTGAGCCGCGCCTCGAGCCCGCGCCCGAGCAGCGCCACGACGACGTTGATCGCGAGATAGATGGCACCGGCCGCGGCGTAGAGCTCGAGCGGGCGGTAGGTCGAGGCGGCGAGGTCCTGCGCCATGCGCGTGAGCTCGACCACGCCAACGACCGAGACGAGCGACGACGACTTCAGCATCATGATCCACTCGTTGATGAGCGCGGGCAGCGTCAGCTTGAAGGCGATCGGCAGCCGGATCCGGCGGAAGGTCGCGAAACGAGACATGCCGGCCATCTCCGCCGCCTCGACGAGGCCCGCGGGCACGCCGGCGAAGCCGCCGCGCATGATCTCGGCCTGATAGGCGGCGGTGCAGAGCGACATGCCGGCGATCGCCGCCACCTCCGAGGGCACGTCGAGGCCGGCCGCGGGCAGCAGGTAGTAGATGAGCAGGAGCTGCACGAGAAGCGGCGTGCCGCGAAAGAACGAGACAAAGAGCCGCCCGGCGCCGCGCGCGAGGCGGTTCTTCGACAGCATCGCCGCGCAGACGACGGTGGCGAGCAGGAAGCCGATGCCGCCGATCGAGACGACGCTGAGCAGGATCGTCAGCCGCGCCGCCTCGAGGAGCAGCAGGAGGAGCGACCAGCTCACCCGCGTGCCCGCGTCAGAAGGCGGCTTCGGTCAGCGGCGCGTCGGGGGTGTCGAAGGTGACGCCGAACCACTTCTTCTGGATCTCTGCGAGGCGGCCATCCTTCTTCATGGCGAGGATCGCCGCGTCGATCGCGTCCATCAGCGTCGCGTGGTCAGCGTCCTTGAGGCCCGGATAGCCGAAGTAGGTCTTGGCCCCGAACGGCGGCTCGACGAGGGCGAAGGTCTCCGGGCGCTGCTGCGCCACGTAGGCGATGTTCGGGAACGAGTTCGCCACCGCGACCACGCGCCCGGCGGCGAGGTCGGCGTAGGCCTCGTTGAAGCTCACGTACTCCTTGATCTCGACGGGCTCGGGCAGGGTCTGCACGAATGCCTGCAGCTGCGCGAGCTGCGCCGTCGCCTTGCCGGAGCCGACCGTCTTGCCGGCGATGTCGGCGGGCTTGGTGAGACTGTCGTCGCCGGCCTTCTTCAAGAGAGCCACCGTCGCCTCAGCGATCGGCACGCTCCAGCGGTAGCGCTCCATCCGCGCCTTGGTGATCGTCGCCGGCCCCGCCACCACGTCGAACTTGCCGCTCTCAAGCCCCGGGAGCACGCCGTCCCAGGGCAGCGTCACCCACTCGATCTTGACCCCGAGCGCCTGGCCGATGGCGTCGAACACGTCGATGTTCATGCCGGCGTGCGCGCCCGCGTCGATGAAGTCGAACGGCGCGAAGGCGGTCTCGGTGCCGACCTTCAGGACGCCCGCCGCCTTGACGCGGTCGAGGGCGTCCTCGGCGTGCGCGGCGGCGCCGAGGCCGAGCGCCAGCACGCCGGCCATGATCGTCTTCAGAAACATCGCGAAGCTCCCCGTTGGCCCTCGTCGCTCACCGCGCTCTCTCGGGCATGTGTCGTTGAGAATCCGCGTCCGCTGCGACAGATTGTCAATGCTTGAAGCCGGCTTTGGAAGCGATTTGCCTGGACAAGCGCCGGCGGCTATTCGCCGGCCGGCGCCGCCTCGCGGGCCGGGCGCCGGACCCGGTGCCCCGACACCGCGGCGCCGGCATCGGCGGGGAGGCGCAGGAAGACGAGCGTCGCGAGCCCGGCCACGACGGCGACCACCAGGAAGGCGACGTGGAAGTCCGCGAGCCGCAGCGGGCCGCCGTGCAGCCGCGCGCCGAGATCGAGCACGCCGCCGGCGAGCGCCACGCCGGTCGCCAGCGAGATCTGCTGGAAGACCGAGTTGATCGCCGTCGCCTGGGCGCTGTCGCGGTCGTCGATGTCGGCGAAGACGAGCGCGTTCACTCCGGTGAAGGTCATCGAGCGCAGGATGCCGCCGACGAGCAGGCAGGCCATGATCGCGGCCTTCGACGTCTCCGGCTCGAACAGCGCGTTGACGGCGATGAGGAGCGACGAGGAGAGCGTGCCGGCCCAGAGCACGCTCCGGAAGCCGAAGCGGCGGAAGATCCACTGCACGCCGAACTTCGACGACAGCGCGCCGACCGCAGCGACGAAGGTCACGAGGCCCGACTGGAACGGGGTCATCCCGAAGCCGAGCTGCAGCATCAAGGGCAGGAGGAACGGGATCGCGCCGATGCCGATCCGGAACAGCGAGCCGCCGAGGATGCCGGCGCGGAACAGCGGATAGCGCCGCAGCATCGCCGGGTCGAGCAGCGGGTGCGGCGTGCGCTGCGCGTGGCGGAGGTAGAGCAGGCCGGCCGCCAGACCAAGCGCGAGCGTCGCATAGCCGACCTCGATCGGCAGCGCCGGCAGGCTGACCACCGACATGCCGAACACGAGCCCGGAGAAGCCGAGCGCCGAGAGCACGAAACCCGTCACGTCGATCGGCCGGCGCTCGCGGATGCCGGTCGCCGGCAGGAAGCGGGTGACGAGCAGGATGCCGGCGGCGCCGATCGGCACGTTGATCCAGAAGATCCAGTGCCAGCTCAGGTAGGTGGTGAGAAAGCCGCCGAGCGGCGGTCCGAGGATCGGACCGATCAGCGCGGGGATCGTCAGCCAGGCCATCGCCGACACGAGCTCGCTGCGCAGCGTGCCGCGGATCAAGAGAAGCCGGCTGACCGGCGTCATCATCGAGCCGCCGACGCCTTGCAGGAAGCGCGCGAGCACGAAGGCGTCGATCGAGTTCGCGAAGGCGCAGGCGATCGAGCCCAGAACGAAGACGCCGATCGCGACGCGGAAGACGTTCTTCGCGCCGTAGCGGTCGGCCATCCAGCCGGAGACGGGGATGAAGATCGCGAGCGCCACCAGATAGGCGGTGACGGCGAGCTTGAGCGCGACCGGCGACGTGCCGAGATCGGCCGCGATCGCCGGCAGCGAGGTGGCGATCACCGTCGAGTCGAGCTGCTCCATGAAGAGCGCCACGGCGAGAATGACGGGGGTCAGCGGCATGGGGGCGGTTCCGGAGGCCATCGCTGGGGGCATAGTGCCGCGCCCCGCGATCGGCAACGGCGGGGCGCCGACATAGCCCGATCGTGACCCGCGGAAGGCTGCCGCTAATCCCTTGGTAACCATCGCGCCCCTAGACCGGCGCTGTCGGCGGTCAGAGGAGAAGCCCTGCCATGTCGCCCCGGTCCGGCCTGCGGCTGGCGCTCGCGGCCGCGCTCGTTCTCGCGGGCGGCCGAGCCGTTGCCGCGGACGAGGCGGACCCGGCGGCGCTCTGCGAGCGCGCGATCGTCAACGGCGCGCGGCGCGGCGGGGTGCCGGTCGAGGTGCTGCACGCGGTGGCGCTGACCGAGACTGGCCAGCACCGCGACGGCGCGTTCCGCGCCTGGCCGTGGGCGATCAACCGAGAGGGCAAGGGCTACTGGTTCAAGAACCGCGACGAGGCGCTGGCCTTCGCCCGGAAGAGCCTCGCCGAGGGCCGCACCAGCTTCGACGTCGGCTGTGTGCAGATCAACTACCGCTGGCACGGCCACGCCTTTCCCTCGATCGAGGACATGTTCGACCCGGAGTGGACGGCGACCTATGCCGCGCAGTTCCTGCGCACGCTCTACGAGGAGCGCGGCGACTGGTCGGCGGCGGCCGGCGCCTACCACTCGCTCACCCCGGAGCTCGCGCAGCAGTACGCGGCGCGCTTCGACACCATGCTCGCGGGGCCGGCCTCGCGCGCGCTCGAGGGCGGCTCCGCCGAGGCGCTG
>JBDHSS010000062.1:0-12458 GCA_039808205.1 Paracoccaceae bacterium
CGCGGCGGACAAGCGGCGGCAGCGCGGGGCGCTCCGGCGGCGAGGGCGGCAGCGGAGCAGGCATCGGGGCAGCGGCCGGGGCCTCGTCGACCTCGCGATACGGGTGCAGCGGCGTCGTCGAGGCGGCGACGCCCTGCCAGAGCGCGCGCTCCTCGGGAGAGAGCCGCCGCTTGCGCCCCGCCATCGCGGGATCCCCGCCGGTCCGCGCGGTCAGCCGCCGGTGCCGGTCAGCTGCCAGTTCGGATTGTCCGAGGTCATGGTGCGGGTGAAGGTCCAGACGTCGCGCTGCTGCTTGAGCTCGTTCGGCGCCCCCTCGACGATCCGGCCCTCGGGGTCGCGCACCACCGAGGTCAGCTCGCCCACGAAGCGCATGGTGATGTCGGCCTCGTTGGTCGCCGTGTCGAAGTGGGCGTCGACGAGCTTGACCTCGCGGACGCCGGCGAAGCTCGCGTCCACGGTGTAGCCCTTTGCCTTGCGCGACTCGATCGCGCTGGCGAAGGGCTCGAAGACCTCGGGCGAGAGGAAGCGGCGCAGCGTCTCGAGATCGCCGTTCTCGTAGGCCATCACGATCATCTCGTAGGCCGCCCGCGCCCCGTGCGAGAAGTCCGCCACCGAGAACTTGCGGTCGACGGCCTTCATGGCCGCCAGCGCCTTGCCGGTCGGGCTCTCGGGATCGGCGACGTCGGCGATGTCGAGATCGACGGTGCCGCCCTCGATCACCTCGAACGACCGGTCGCTGCGGCGGGCGGGAACCGGGGCCGCGGTCTCCTGCGGCTTCTCGAACCCCTCGCGGGTCCCGAGCACGTTGCGCAGCCGCAGGATCAGGAAAAGGGCGATGCCGGCGAGGATAATGATCTGGATCATCTGGGAGCCCATCGTCGAAACCTTCCACTTTTCCGAACCCCGGAGATGGCGTCCGACGGGTACGGCACCTATGTAGGGACTCGAGGGGGCGGAGTCCATGAGACCGCCCCGAATGAACGCTAACCATGGGACCAGGACCATGTGGCTCGCCTTGACGTTCCTGCTTCTGCCGATCGTCGAGATCGCGCTGTTCATCAAGGTCGGCGGTCTGATCGGCGTGCTGCCGACGATCCTGCTCGTGCTGTTGGCGATGGCGGCCGGTGCCGCGCTGATCCGGCGCCAGGGGCTGCGCGCGCTCGACCGGCTGGCCGCGGATCTCGAGAACGGCCGCGGCGATGGCGACCGGGTGGCGCACGGCGCGCTGATCGTGATCGCCGGATTCCTCCTCATCGTGCCGGGCTTCTTCACCGACGCGCTGGCGCTCCTCTTGCTGATCCCGCCGGTGCGCAGCCAGCTGATCCGCTGGGGCGCGTCGCGGCTGACGGTGCGCGCCGCCGGCGTCGTCCGCCGGCGCCCGACGCCGCGCGGCTGGGAGGAGCCGATCGATGCCGAATACCAGATCCTCGACGACGAGGGGCTGGCGCGCCGGCAGCAGCCCTCGGGCTGGACCCGGCCGCACCCCTGAGGCCCGCGACGCGCCCGCGTGAGCCGCGTTGTCGGCTCCCGGCCGGCGTGCTAGACCCCGCGCCGACCTAGTAAAGGGAGCGATGCTCATGGCCGACGAGTCGACCGGCACCAACACCGAGGCAGCAACGCCGCGGATGCAGGTTCTGACCCAGTATATCCGCGACCTGTCCTTCGAGAACATCGCGGTGCAGAAGGGCTTCACCGCGTCGGAGGGCAAGCCCGACATCAAGGTGCAATACAACATCGACGCGCAGCAGAAGGGCCCCGAGCACTACGAATCCGCGCTCAAGGTCAAGATCGAGTCCGAGCTGGCGAAGACCACGATCTTCATCCTCGAGCTCGACTATGCGGGGCTGTTCCTGATCCAGAACGTGCCGCAGGAGCAGCTGCATCCGCTCCTGATGATCGAGTGCCCGCGGCTGATCTTCCCGTTCCTGCGCCGGATCGTCAGTGACGTGACCCGCGACGGCGGCTATCCGCCGCTGAACCTCGATCAGGTCGACTTCCTGTCGCTCTACCGCAACGAGGTCATGCGCCGGCAGGCCGAGGCCGGCACCCCGGCACAGGCCTGAGCCGGGTCAGGGCGCCAGCCAGACCGCAGTCGGGCCGAGTTCGGCGACGAAACGCGCGTGCGCCTCGGCCTCGGCCGCGGTCAGCCGCGGCGGCAGCGGCCGCGGCCGCGCCGGCGCCACCCAGGCGACGATCGCCGGGTCGCCGGCGGTCGCCACCACGCTCAGGCCGAAGTCGGGCTGCCGCCCGCCCATCAGCTCGAGATAGACCTCGGCGAGAAGCTCGGAGTCGAGCAGCGCGCCGTGCTTCTGCCGACCGGAGTTGTCGATGCCGAAACGCCGGCAGAGCGCGTCGAGCGTGTGGTTGGAGCCGGGGAACCGGCGCCGCGCCACCTCCAGCGTGTCGACCGCCCGCGCCCACGCGAGACCAGGCAGGCCGGCCCAGCCGAATTCAGCGTTCAGGAACTTCATGTCGAAGCTGGCATTGTGGATCACCAGCCGTGCCTCGCCGAGGAACGCCACGAAGTCGGCGGCGACCTCGGCAAACCGCGGCTTGTCGGCGAGGAACTGCGCCGAGAGCCCGTGCACCGCCACCGCCTCCGCCGGCACGTCGCGCTGCGGGTTGATGTAAGCGTGAAAGGTCCGGCCGGTGGGCATGTGGTTGAACAGCTCGACCGCCCCGAGCTCGACGATTCGGTCGCCGGTCGCCGGATCGAGACCGGTGGTCTCGGTATCGAGCACGATCTCACGCAAGCGCCTGCTCCCGCCGGATGCGGCCGAGGAGTGCGGCGACGGCCGCGCGCGCGACGTCGATCCCCTGGCCGGTGTCGATGATGAAGTCGGCCCGGGCGCGCTTCTCGGCGTCCGGCAACTGCCGCGACAGGATGTGCACCAGCATCGCTTCGTCCATCCCGGGCCGCGCCAGCACGCGCTGACGCTGCACCTCGGCAGGCGCGCTGACGACGACGACGCCGTCGACGATGCGCTCGGCGCCGGTCTCGAACAAGAGCGGGATGTCGAGGAGCACGAGATCCGCCGCGGCGTGCTCGGCGAGAAAGGCCTCCCGATCGGCGGCGACCAGCGGATGCACCGCGGCCTCGATCCGGTCGAGCAGGCGCGGATCGCGCGTCACGGCCGCGCGCAGCACGTCGCGGCGCACCGCGCCGGCCGTCACCGCTTCCGGCAGCAGCGCGGCGATCGGCCGCACCGCGGCGCCGCCCGCCGCATAGAGCCGGTGCACGGCGGCGTCGGCATCCCAGACCGGCACCCCCGCCTCGGCGAACAGGCCGGCAGTGGTCGACTTGCCCATGCCGACCGAGCCGGTCAGCCCGAGGCGATACGGCCGCCGCATCACGCCAGCACCGCCGCGCGCAGCGCGTCGTCGACCGTCGGGCGGCGGCCGAACCAGCGCTCGAAACCCGGCGCCGCCTGGTGCAGCAGCATGCCGAGGCCATCGACCGCCACCAGCCCGCGCCGGCGTGCCGCGCTGACGAAGGCGGTTGGCTCGGCGCCATAGACGATGTCGGTGACGACCGCGTGCGCAGGCAGGCCCTCGAGCCGGATCGGCATTGGCTCGTCGGGCTTCATGCCGAGCGAGGTGGTGTTGACGACGGTCGCGGCCTCGCCACCCGCGGCGTCGGCATCGCCCCAGTCGATGACGCGGACCCCGCTGCCGAAGTGCGTGGCCACGGTCTCGGCACGCGCCCGCGTGCGGTTGGCGATCCAGACCTCCGGCGCGCCTTCGCGCAAGAGCGCATGGACGATCGCCCGCGAGGCGCCGCCGGCGCCCAGCACCAGCGCCGGGCCGACTGCCGGATCCCAGCCCGGCGCCTCGCCGCGCAGGTTGGCGATGAAGCCGTAGCCGTCGGTGTTGTCGGCATGGATCGAGCCGTCGCCACCAAAGGTCAGCGTGTTGGCGGCGCCGACCGCGCGCGCCTCCTCGCTCGCCTCGGTCGCCAGCGCGAACGCTGCCTCCTTGTGCGGGATCGTCACGTTGGCGCCGCGAAAGCCGAGCGTCTCCAGCGACAGGAAGCCGGCCTCGAAGCGTTCGGGCGGCAACGCGATCGGGATATAGTAGCCGGCGATGCCGTAGCGCTTGAGCCAGTGGCCGTGCAGCTTCGGCGAGCGCGAGTGCCCGATCGGCCAGCCGATCACCGCGGCGAGGAGCGGCTCGCCGGTCATTCGGCGCAGATCCCGCGCGTGCGCAGGAAGCCCAGGAGCTCGAGCAGCGGCAGCCCCATGATGGTGAAGAGATCGCCGTCGACGCGGGCGAAGAGCTGCGCGCCGCGCGCCTCGATGCGGTAGCCGCCGACGCTTTCCGTCACCGCGCCCCCTTCCTCGGCCAGGTACCCGTCGAGAAACGCGTCGCTGAACGAGCGCATGGTCAGGACCGCCCGACCGACGTGGCGCCAGACCGGCGCCGCCGCCTCGAACACCACCGCGGCCGACAGAAGCTCGTGCCTCCGCCCGCGCAGGGCGCGCAGCTGGTCGCGCGCCTCCGCGCCGTCGCGCGGCTTGTCGAAGATGACGCCGTCACAGACCAGCACCTGATCGGCGCCGAGCACCAGGCGATCGGGGTGGCGCGCCGCGATCCGCCGCGCCTTGAGCTCGGCCAGCGCATCGGCGACGTCGCGCGCCGGCGCGGCCTCGGCAAGCATCCCGGCCTTGATCGCCGCCTCGTCGACCACGGCCGGTACCACCTCGACCGCAATGCCCGCGCTCCGCAGCACCGCGGCGCGCGCCGCCGAGCGCGAGGCGAGAATCAGCCCCGGTGCGGACGAGTCGAGATCGGAGGGTGCCGGCATGGTCCGGCGACTTTTGCCCACCCGCGCCGGGGGAGGCAAGTCCGCCGGAACGGCGGAACGGACCCGGCGCCGTGCAGATTCCCGGGGATGCTTCGGTGGATAACCGCGGAATATCCCCGCCCGATCCGCCGCGAGCTCGGGGGGCGCTAACGTCGTCCACGGTCCACAGCGGGCTTTCCACAGCTCGCGAGACGCGCGCGTTAAGATTTCGCCCGGTTGGGATAACTCGGAATCGAGGCCGCGACTCACGGGATCCCGAGTGTGCCGAGCGCTGTGGATCATTCCAGAATCACGAGGAACGCCATTGTTTTTGCTGGATAAAATTTGGCAATGATCAACCATAGATTGTATTCGCCTGAGGGGGCGAGGAATCGCCCTCCTGTGGACAACTGTGTGGGAAATCCGAGGGCTGCGTTAATCCCCAGGATTCCACGGCCCTTCCTCTTCATCGAATCTCAAGATTCCTTACCTAGAGATGAGAGAGGCCCGCCGGCTTCTCGCGGCCGCCCGAGCGTGCTACCCGCCGCCTGGTCCGAGTCTGGGAACGGTGGCCTCGCGTGTTCGATTTTCTGCTCAGCATCTACCCGTGGGTGAAGGCGCTTCACGTGTTCGCCGTGGTGAGCTGGATGGCGGGGCTGCTCTACCTGCCGCGGCTCTTCGTCTATCACGCCGAGCGCGGCTCGCCGGGCTCCGAGCTTTCCGAGGTGTTCAAGACCATGGAACGACGGCTCCTGCGCGGCATCATGGGACCGGCGATGTCGGCCACCTGGCTCTTTGGGCTGATGCTGGTGCTGACGCCCGGGATCATCTCGTGGCGGACCGACGGCTGGATCTACGTGAAGCTCGCCACGGTCATCGGGCTGACCGGCTTCCACCACTGGCTGATCCGGTGCCAGCGCCATTTCGCCGCCGATCGCAACCGGATTTCCCCGCGCGGCTGGCGGCTCCTGAACGAGTTGCCCGCCGTCGCGCTGCTCGTCATCCTGGTGATGGTGATCGTTCGACCGATATGATGTCCGCGGCCATTGCGGTGTTTGACAACGCTCACCACATGTGCAATGGGAATCGCAGTAGCCGATCGTTGCGAGCATCCGGCAGCGCTCCCCCTCCCAAATCCCCGACCTAGGCGGTTTGAGTATCCCGATGGATTTATCCACTGATTTCGAGCAGCTTTCGCTCGCCGACCTGAAAGCCAAGAGCCCTGCCGACCTGCTGCGGCTCGCCGAGGAGCTCGAGATCGAGAACGCCTCGTCGATGCGCAAGGGCGACATGATGTTCGCCATCCTCAAGGACATGGCCGAGGAAGGCGTCGAAATCTCCGGCGACGGCGTGCTCGAGGTGCTGCAGGACGGCTTCGGCTTCCTGCGCTCGCCGGAAGCCAACTATCTGGCGGGGCCGGACGACATCTATGTGAGCCCGAACCAGATACGAAAGTTCTCGCTCCGCACCGGCGACACCGTCGAAGGGGTGATCCGGGCGCCCAAGGACGGCGAGCGCTACTTCGGCCTGGTCAAGGTCAGCCGGATCAACTTCGAGGATCCCGACAAGGCGCGCCACAAGGTGCACTTCGACAACCTGACGCCGCTCTATCCCGACGAGCGGCTGAAGCTCGAGATCGAGGATCCGACGATCAAGGACAAGACGACGCGGGTCATCGACCTCGTCGCGCCGATCGGCAAGGGCCAGCGCGGGCTGATCGTCGCGCCGCCGCGTTCGGGCAAGACAGTGATCCTGCAGAACATCGCGGCGTCGATCGAGAAGAACCATCCCGAGTGCTTCCTGATCGTGCTGCTCGTCGACGAGCGACCCGAGGAGGTCACCGACATGCAGCGCTCGGTGAAGGGCGAGGTGGTGGCGTCGACCTTCGATGAGCCGGCGACGCGCCACGTGGCGGTCGCCGAGATGGTGATCGAGAAGGCCAAGCGCCTGGTCGAGCACAAGCGCGACGTGGTGATCCTGCTCGACTCGATCACCCGGCTCGGCCGCGCCTACAACACCGTGGTGCCGTCCTCGGGCAAGGTGCTGACCGGCGGCGTCGACGCCAACGCGCTGCAACGCCCGAAGCGGTTCTTCGGCGCGGCGCGCAACATCGAGGAGGGCGGGTCGCTGACGATCATCGCCACCGCGCTCATCGACACCGGCTCGCGGATGGACGAGGTGATCTTCGAGGAGTTCAAGGGTACCGGCAACTCCGAGGTCGTGCTCGACCGCAAGATCGCCGACAAGCGGGTGTTCCCGTCGATCGACATCCTGAAGTCCGGCACTCGGAAGGAAGAGCTGCTGGTCGACAAGGCCGATCTGACGAAGATGTTCGTGTTGCGGCGGATTCTGAACCCGATGGGCACGACAGACGCGATCGAGTTCCTGCTTGGGAAGCTGAAGCAGACGAAGTCGAACGCCGAGTTCTTTGATTCCATGAACAGCTGATACTCTTTCTATACTTGGAAACCGCTTCATAAGTGACACGATTTTCGCGCCAGCGACCGCGCGCGGAGTTGCCGGTGTTGCGGTGCTGCGGATCTCCGGACCGCGGGCGATGGCGGCCGCGAGCGCGCTTGCCGGATGCTTGCCGCCGGCGCGGCAGGCGGGCCTGCGCTGGTTGCGGGATCCGCTCTCGGGGGAGCGGCTGGATCAAGCCCTGGTCATAGCTTTTCCGGGCCCGGCGAGCTTCACGGGCGAGGACTGCGTCGAGCTGCATCTGCACGGCAGCCGCGCGGTGATCGACGCGGTCAGTGCGGCTCTGGCGCGGCTGCCGCAGGTTCGGCTGGCCGGGCCCGGGGAATTCACCCGGCGGGCGCTGTTGCACGACCGGATCGACCTGGCGCAGGTGGAGGGGCTCGGCGACCTGCTCGCCGCCGAGACCGCTGCGCAGCGCGCGCAGGCGCTCGCCCTGATGCAAGGCGCGCTGTCCGGACTCGTGACTGCCTGGCGCAGCGAGATCGTGCGGGCGCTCGCGTTCGTCGAGGCGACGATCGACTTTGCCGACGAGGAGCTGCCGGACGTGGTGATTGCGGGCGCCGTTGCCGGACTGGAGGGCGTCGGTGCCGCGATGCGGCGGGAGCTTGGTGGCGCGCAGGCGAGCGAGCGGATTCGCGAGGGCTTCGAGGTGGCCTTGGTCGGGCCGCCGAATGTCGGCAAGTCGACGCTGTTGAACCGCATCGCCGGGCGCGAGGTGGCGCTGACGTCGAACGAGGCCGGCACCACGCGTGACGTGCTCGAGGTGCGGCTCGATCTGGGCGGAATGTCAGTGACGCTGCTCGACACCGCCGGAATGCGGGAGGCTGACGGACGCATCGAGGCGATGGGGGTTGCGCGCGGTCGGGCGCGGGCGGCGGCCGCAGACTTGCGGGTGTTTCTGGTCGATGCGGCGGACGACATCGCGGCACTCGGGATCTCGCCGGCGGCTGGCGACATTGTGGCGCTCGCCAAGTCGGATCTGCGGGCCGAGGTTTCGGACGCGGTGTCGGGCGTGACTGGTGCCGGCGTGGACGGGCTGCTGGAGCGGGTGACGGTCACGCTCGGCGAGCGGGTGGCGGGGGCAAGCACGGTAGCGCATGCGCGGCAACGCGAGGCGCTGGCGCGGGCGGAGGCGGCGGTCGTCCGGGCGCTTGGCGAGCTTCGGGGTCCGGGCGCGGTCGAGCTGGCGGCGGAGGAGTTGCGCACCGCTGTCCGGGCGCTTGATTTCCTGACGGGAAGGGTCGATGTGGAGGCTGTGCTCGATGTGATCTTCGCGAGCTTCTGCCTCGGCAAATGAGAGGGTTTCACGTGAAACAGCGCGACTGCGACGTCATCGTTGTCGGCGGCGGGCACGCTGGCACCGAAGCGGCGCTCGCGGCGGCACGTCGGGGCGCCCGAACGATTCTCGTCACGCACGAATTCCGGAAACTCGGCGAAATGTCGTGCAATCCCGCGGTCGGCGGGATCGGCAAGGGGCACATCGTGCGCGAAATCGATGCGCTCGACGGCATCATGGGCCGCGCGGCTGACTTCGCCGGGATCCAGTTCCGCCTTCTGAACCGCAGCAAGGGCGCAGCGGCCCGAGGCCCGCGGGTGCAGACCGACCGGGGGCGCTATCGCGCGGCGATCCAGCACGGCGTGTCGAACCAGGTGAACCTTCGGGTCGTCGCGGGCGAGGTCGTCGACCTTGATGCCGGCGCGAGCACCGGCGTTCGTCTGCGCGACGGGTCCGAGCTCCGGTGCGGTGCCGTGGTCCTTGCCACCGGCACGTTCCTGCGCGGGATGATTCATCTCGGGGACAAGCAGTTCCCGGCCGGACGCCGCGGCGATCCGGCGTCGGTTGCGCTCGCTGAGCGGCTTGAGGGCCTCGCGACCGGGCTTGGCCGGCTCAAGACCGGCACGCCGCCGCGGCTCGACGGGCGCACGATCGATTGGGCGCGCGTCGAGGTGCAGCCGGGCGACGACGATCCGGCGTTCCTCTCCTTTGCAACCGCTGAGACGGCGTGCCGGCAGATCAGCTGCGGCGTGACCACCACCAATTCACGGACGCACGCTCTGATCACCGCCAATCTGGCGCGTTCGGCGCTCTACGGCGGCCGGATCTCCGGAGTGGGCCCGCGCTATTGTCCGTCGATCGAGGACAAGGTGGTGCGCTTCGCCGATCGTAGCGGACATCAAGTGTTCCTCGAGCCGGAAGGGATCGGGGACGACACGGTCTACCCCAACGGAATTTCCACGTCGCTCCCGGAGGATGTGCAGGCCGCGCTGGTCCAGACTATCCCCGGGCTGGAGCGTGCGGCGATGCTCCAGCCCGGCTACGCCATCGAGTACGATTACGTCGATCCGCGGGCGCTGGATCCGACGCTGGAGGCGAAGGCCTGGCCGGGTCTGTTCCTGGCGGGACAGATTTGCGGCACGACGGGTTATGAGGAGGCGGCTGGGCAAGGTATCGTCGCGGGGCTGAACGCGGCGGCCCGCGCGTGCGACCTCGAGCCGGTGCGATTCGGCCGGCAGGAGAGCTATATCGGGGTGATGATCGACGATCTGGTCACGCGCGGGGTGACGGAGCCCTATCGCATGTTCACCGCGCGGGCCGAATTCCGGCTGGCATTGCGCGCCGACAACGCCGATCAGCGCCTGACGCCGCTCGGTATTCGGCTCGGCTGCGTGGGAGTGGAACGCCAGCGGGCGTTTGATCGCAAGATGCGGCGGCTCGACGTTGCTCGAACCGCGGCGACTGGGGCGGCGGTCAGTCCGAGCGAAGCGCGGGCTCGCGGGCTCGCGGTGAACCTCGACGGGGTGCGCCGGACGGCTTACGAGCTGCTCGGTCATTCGGACCTCGACGGCGAGGACTTGCGCGACGCGTTTCCCGTCCTCGCTGCAATCGACCGAGCCACGTTCGAGCTGCTGCGTCAGGAGGCGCGCTATGCGCCCTATCTTGAGCGGCAGGTGGAGGACGTGGCGCGGCTGCAGCGCGACGAGGCGGTGGCGCTGCCGGCGGAGCTGGACTATTCCGCCATGGGTGGGCTCTCCGCCGAGTTGCGCGACAAGCTCGGGCGGGTGCAGCCGAGCACGCTGGCGCAGGCTGCGCGCATCGAGGGCATGACCCCGGCGGCCTTGAACCAGATCCTGCTGCGGGTACGTCTCGGTCGGGCGTCGGCCTGAATGCGCGAGCTGTCGCGCGAGGAAGTCGTCCAACGCTTCGCTGTTTCACGTGAAACAATGGACCGGCTCGGCCGCCACGTGGCGCTTCTCGAGAAATGGAACCGGCGCATCAACCTGGTCTCGCGGGAAAGCCTGCGCGCCGTCTGGCATCGGCACATCGCCGATTCCGCGCAGCTGTGGTCGCTCCGCCCGCCCCACGCCACCCTTTGGCTCGACATCGGCTCCGGCGCCGGCTTCCCGGGCCTCGTCATCGCCGCCCTCGCTGCGGCGGACGCGCCCGAGCTGCATGTCCGGCTGGTGGAAAGCGACACCCGCAAGGCGGCGTTCCTCGACACCGTCATCCGCGATGCCCACCTCCCCGCAAGCGTCCTTTCCGCCCGCATCGAGACGCTGCCGCCTCAAGCTGCCGATATCGTCTCCGCCCGCGCGCTTGCCCCCCTGGACGCGCTCCTCGCGACGGCGAAAATTCACCGGCGCGCCGACGGTATCGGCTTGTTTCCAAAGGGCCGCACGGTGCATAAGGAGCTTGCCGACGCCGCCCGCGCGTGGCGCTTCACGTCCAGGATCCATCCCAGCCTGACCGACCCGACCGCGGCGATCGTTGAAATCGGAGGCTTCGACCGTGCCTGATGCAGAACCCCACGTCCTCGCCATCGCCAACCAGAAGGGTGGCGTCGGCAAGACGACGACGGCGATCAACCTCGGCACGGCGTTGGCGGCACTCGGGCACAAGGTTCTCGTCATCGACCTCGATGCGCAGGGCAATGCCTCGACCGGCTTCGGCATTCCGGCCGCGTCGCGCGCGTTCACCTCGTACGACCTGTTGTTCAACGACGCGGCGACCGAGCTGCAGACCTACGAGACCATCGTGCCCGACCTGCGGCTGATCCCCGCCACGCCGGACCTCAGCTCCGCTGATGTCGACATGGTCACCGACAGCCATCGCCTGCACAAGATGCAGCGCGCGCTTGCCGCCAATCGCGAGGCGATCCGCGGGCAGGATTACATCCTCATCGACTGCCCCCCCTCCCTGAACCTGCTGACGATCAACGCACTCGTTGCCGCCAGCTCGGTTCTCGTGCCGCTGCAATGCGAGTTCTTCGCGCTGGAGGGCCTGTCGCAGCTGATGCGCACGGTGCAAACAGTGCGCAGCAGCTCCAACCCCCGTCTGAAGATACACGGTATTGTGCTCACGATGTACGACCGACGCAACAACTTGTCTGGGCAAGTCGCTGCCGACGTGCGCGAGAATCTGGGCACGCTGGTGTACGACACGGTGATCCCGCGTAACGTCCGACTGAGCGAGGCGCCGTCGCATGCGGTGCCGGCGCTGATCTACGATCGCACCAGCAGCGGCAGCCTCGCTTATCAGCGCCTCGCCGGCGAGCTGCTCGCGCGGATGCGCGGCGCGCGCGTGGTCGCCGAGCCGGTCTGAGGAGAGCGCGCATGGAACGCAAGGGTCTTGGTCGCGGCCTCTCCGCGCTTCTCGCCGACACCGCGCCCGTCGAGGAGCCCCCCCGCCACCCGGCGCCGCTGCCGGCTGATCGCGTGCCGATCGACAAGATCCGCCCGAACCCGGACCAGCCGCGCCGCGACTTCGACGAGGCCGAGCTCGACGAGCTCGCCGCGTCGATCCGGGAGAAGGGCGTGATCCAGCCGCTCATCCTGCGGCCGCATCCGGTCGAGGCCGGCAGCTACGAGATCGTCGCCGGCGAGCGGCGGTGGCGGGCGGCGCAGCGCGCCGGTGTGCACGCGCTGCCCGCCGTGGTGCGCGAGCTTTCCGACACCGAGGTGCTCGAGCTGGCGATCATCGAGAACATCCAGCGCGCCGACCTCAACCCGCTTGAGGAGGCGCAGGGCTTCCGTCAGCTGATGGACCGCTTCGGCCATACCCAGGAGCGGCTGGCCGAGGCGCTCGGCAAGAGCCGCAGCCACGTCGCCAATCTGCTGCGCCTCCTAACCCTGCCCGAGCCGGTGCTCGATCTCGTGCGCACGGGCAAGCTCAGCGCCGGCCACGCGCGCGCGCTCGTCA
>JBDHSS010000063.1:0-12376 GCA_039808205.1 Paracoccaceae bacterium
GATCTCGCGCCGGTGCTCGGGCCCGCCGCGATCGCGGCGCTCGCGGAGGCGGAGCCGGTCGACTTCGTGCCGACGGCGCCGGACGATCCCGCCTACATGGTCTACACCTCCGGCACCGCCGGCCGACCGAAGGGCGTGGTGCTCGCGCAGCGCGCAGCCTGGGCGCGGCGGATGATGTGGCAGGGCTGGTATGGCCTCAAGCCCGATGACCGGGTGCTGCACGCCGGCGCGTTCAACTGGACCTATACCCTCGGCGCGGGCCTGACCGACCCCTGGGCGATCGGCGCCACCGCGCTGATCCACGCGGGGCCCCCCGATCGACACGTCTGGCCGCGGCTCGCCGGCGCGCACGGTGCGACGATCTTTGCCGGCGCGCCGGGGGTCTACCGGCAGATGCTCGACGCGCCCGGCCTCGCCGACGGCTTCGCCGGGCTCCGGCACGGCCTCAGCGCCGGCGAGGCGCTGCCGCCGGCGGTCAGCGCCGCATGGCTCGCGGCCACGGGGAAGCCGATCCACCAGGCGCTCGGCATGTCGGAGATCTCGACCTACGTCTCGGCCTCGCCGGCGCGGCCGGCGCCGGCGGGATTCACCGGCTACGCACAACCCGGGCGACGGGTGGCGATCCTGCCCGAGGACGGCACGAGCCCGGTGCCCCGCGGCGCCGAGGGGCTGCTCGCCGTCTCCGGCCGCGACCCCGGCCTGATGCTCGGCTACTGGCGCCGGCCGGAGGAAACCGCGGCAGCGTTCCGCGGCGAGTGGTTCGTGACCGGCGACCGGGCGGTGATGGCGGCGGACGGCGCGATCCGTCACCTCGGCCGCACCGACGACCTCATCAACGCCGGCGGCTTCCGGGTCAGCCCGCAGGAGGTCGAGGCGGCGCTCGCCGCGCATCCGGGCGTCGCCGAGGCCGCCGTCGTCGAGTTGCCGGTGCGCGACGGCGTGACCATCGTCGCCGCCTTCTACGTGCCGGAGGTGGAGCCGGTGGCGGCGGACGAGCTCGCCCGGCACTGCGCCGGCCGGCTCGCCCGCTACAAGTGCCCGCGCGCCTTCCGCCCCGTCGCGGCGCTGCCGAGAAGCGCCAACGGCAAGCTGCTGCGCCGGGCGCTGGCGGCGTCAGGCGAGGCCGACGCGTGAGGCCTTGCCGCGCCCGGACCGCGGCAGCATCATCTTGACCGACGGCCCGCTGCTGACGGCGGGCCGTTCCTGGAGACGAAGCCGATGGCCGACGACGAACCGCAGGCGCCCGACGGGCCGCTCCGCCTCGACATCTTTGCCGACCCGGTCTGCCCCTGGTGCCTGATCGGCGCGACCCATCTCACCCGCGCGCTGGCCGCCCGCCCCGAGCTCGCCGTGGCGCTGGCCTGGCACCCGTTCCAGCTTGACCCCGACATGCCGCGCGAGGGCATGGCGCGTGCCGACTACATCGCGCGCCGGTTCGGCGGCCTGCACAATACCGGCCACGTGAAGGCCCGCGTCGAGGCGGCGGCCGCCGAGGCCGGCCTCACGCTGAACCTCGACGCCATCACCCGCAGCCCGAACACGCTCGACGCCCATCGGCTGATCCGCTGGGCCGGGGCCGCGGGCGTGCAGACCGCGGTCGCGATCGCGCTTTTCGAGCGCTACAACGTCGGCGGCGAGGACATCTCCGACCCGGTGGTGCTCGCCGCGGTCGCCGCGAACGCCGGCATGGATGCCGAGGTGGTAACGCAGCGCCTCGCCTCGGACATGGACTGCCGGGAGGTCGCGCAGGAGGCGGCCGAGGCGCGGCGCGGCGGCATCGACGGCGTGCCGGCGGTGCTGATCCAGGGTCGCTATCTCGTCACCGGGGCGCAGCCGCAGGCGTTCTGGATTGACCTTCTCGACCAGGTCGCGGCCGCGGCGGGCTGAGCCGTCGCCGACGCCTGCCTCCCGCGGCTTGCATCTTTCCGCCGGCCGGTCTCTAGGGAGCGACGTGCATTCCCCGGAGACTCCCCGCATGATCCCCGTCTTCGACGGCCACAACGACATCCTGCTGCGGCTCTGGCGCGCCGACCCCGGCGACCGCGACCGGCTCTGGCTCGAGGGCGGCGACGGCGGCCACCTCGACCTCGCGCGGATGCGGCAGGGCGGCTTCGCCGGCGGGCTCTTCGCGATCTACGTCCCCTCCCCCGGCTCGGGCAGCGCCGCCGACGCGCTGATGGACGCGCCGCCCTACGACCTGCCGCTGCCCGAGCCGATCGCCGCCGGCGCGGCACAGCCCGTTGCGCTGGCGATGGCCGGCATCCTGCTGCGGATGGCGCGGGCCGCGCCGCAGGACTTCCGCCTCTGCCGGAGCGCCGGCGAGGTCGCGGCCGCCATCGCGGAAGGCCGCGTCGCGGCGGTCATGCACATGGAGGGCGCCGAGGCCATCGGCCCCGACCTCGACGCGCTGCACGTCTTCTGCGCCATGGGCCTGCGCTCGCTCGGGCCGGTCTGGAGCCGACCGACGATTTTCGGGCACGGCGTGCCGTTCCGCTTTCCCGGCGACCCCGACACCGGGCCCGGCCTGACCCCGCTCGGGCGCGACCTGGTGCGGCTCTGCGACGAGCTCGGCATCCTCATCGATCTCTCGCACCTGAACGCCCGCGGCTTCGACGACGTGGCCGCGGTCTCGACCGCGCCGCTCGTCGCCACCCACTCGAACGCGCATGCGGTCACGCCGTCGACGCGCAACCTGACCGACCGGCAGCTGGCGATGATCGCCGAGCGCGACGGCATGGTCGGCCTCAACTTCGCCACCTGCTTCCTGCGCCCCGACGGCCGCCGCTCGCCCGAGATGGACTGGCAGCCGGTCCTGCGCCACCTCGACCACCTGCTCGCGCGGCTCGGCGAGGACCGCGTCGGCTTCGGCTCCGACTTCGACGGCGCGACGCTGCCGCGCGGCATCGGCGACGTCACCGGCCTGCCGGCGCTCCTCGATGCGCTCGCCGCGCACGGCTACGGGCGCGCGCTGCTCGAGAAGCTCGCCTTCCGCAACTGGCTTCGGGTGCTGCGGCTGGTCTGGGGCGGCTGACGCCTGTGCCCCGAGGGGCCCGGCGAAGGGAGGCATCGAGCCCCCCTCCGCCGGGAGGCGGCGTGCGCGCCGCCTCGGCGCCCGGGTCTCGGGCGCAGTTCGGCGGCTGCCGGGTGGCGCGGCCTTTGCCGCGACAAGGTGCGCGCGGTGCGCGCATGGTTTTCTTTGCTGGTTTTCGGCCTGTGGGCCGAAAACGACTGCTCTCCAGGTTTCAAGGCCGTATGAAAGCCTTGCAGGAGGAAATTGACGCCGCTGGCTCAGTCTACCCGAAGCGTGGTGCGCTCTATCGCGGCCTTCTCCACGTCCTCGCGGTAGAAGGCTTGCGGCCGGCAGGCGAAGTCGAGGTAGAGCTGCAGCTGGTCGGCGTAGTGCGGCGACTTGGTGCCGTCGGGCGCGACGAAGCCGCTCTGGCCCGGCGGCGTGACCGCGCAGAAGCTGACCCGGCCGTCGCGGAAGCGGATCATGTCGTTCTCGGTGCCGCGGTTCATCGCGGTGCCGACAGCGATGCCCTCGTCCGCCCCGGCCTGGGGAATGCCGAGGTAGTTCCTGGTGTCGAAGACATGGGCTTCGAGCGGAAGGCGCCAGGCGGCGACGTCGTCGCTGCCGTAGGCCTCGGCCAGGCCCGTGCGCGTCTTGTCGAGCGCCGCGAGCACCACGCCATCGGGATCGGCGCCGTTGAAGAAGTCGTAGGCCTGCGGCACGCCCGCCGCGGCGCCGAGAAGCGCATTGTTGAGCAGCGCCGAGGGCAGCGCGATGCGGATCTGCATGACCTTCGACGGGATGTCGGGCGCGTCGTCGAGGAGCACGTCCTCGACCATCACGTCGAGCCACTTGCGCAGGATCGCGACCGCCGGCGAGGTCGCCTTGCCGTCGGCATCGGCGACCTGGCGGCTGTCCCAGGCGGCAAGCGCCGCGAGCATCGGCTGGCGCGGATCGTCCTTCGACAGCGTCGCGCCGGCGGCGAGGATCCGCGGCACGAAGTAGCGCGCGTTGACATCGACGAAGCTCGTCTCCGGCAGGATGTTCCACACCTCCTCGGGCGAGAAGCGGTCCTTGGCCTCGATCCGCGCCATGATCTCGACCACGCGGTCCGCGGCGCTCCAGGGGCTGCCCTCGACCGTGGAGACGACGCCCTTGCCGGAGCGGTTGTTCCAGTTGGCGATCCAGCCCTGCGCCGGGTTCAGCGTCTTCGGCACGTCGGCGAACGGGCGGATGCCCTGCCAGTCCTGGCTGCCGTCGCCTTTCGCCGGCAGGCGCAGATCCTGGTCGGCCGCGCGCACCGGCAGGTAGCCGGGCGAGACGTAGCCGATGTTGCCGTCGCGGTCGGCGTAGTACCAGTTGATCGTCGTCGCGACGTCCTTCGCCGCGCCGAGCCACTCGTCGTAGCTCTCGGCCTGCGTCGAGCGGATCCAGGCCATCAGCGTCTGGAGCTCGGCACCGTCCCAGCTGCGGTGCAGCGCGAAGGCGCGGTTGCGCTCGGCGTCGACGACGCTGACCGTGCCGTAGTCGGTATCCCACACCTCGGCGACGACGTCCTCGGCGCCCTTGACCTTGATCGTCTCGCGGCGGAGCCGCATGTCGGCCCAGCCGCCGGCGTGCCGGTACTGGTGCGGGTTCGCCGGGTTGAGCTCGAGCTCGACGGTGTCATTCACGTCGAGCGGGCCGGCAGTGGCACCCCAGGCGATCGTGCCGTTGGTGCCGAAGAGGATGTTCGGCACCGCGAAGGGCGTGTTGCCGGTGATGTCGTAGCCCGCGCCGTGCAGGCCGATCGAGAACACGTAGGCCGGGTTGAAGTTGCCGAACTGCGGGCCGTTGACCAGGATCGTGCTGCCGTCGGTGGTCTTCTTCGGGCCGAGGATCCAGAGGTTGCTGGCGCGCGGCCGGTCGTCGTCGTCGCCGACGAGCGGCAGGTCGGCGAGGCCGGCGAAGCGGCTCGGGTCGACCGGCGCCGGCGCCTCGGCCTTCTTCTGGTACTGCTCGCCCGCGGGCACCGTGGTCGGCGCGTGCGGATCCTCGATCCAGAAGATCTGGTCGAAGAGCTGCCGGCCTTCGGCCTCGCCGTGCTGCCGGACGAGCGAGTCGAGCACCTTGGCGTTGGCGAGCTCGCTCGAATAATACGAGAACCGCCCGGCCATGGTGCCGAAGTAGATCATCGCCACGTCGAGCTCGCTCCATTCGGTCGGCTCGAAGCCGAACTCGGTGAACTCCTTCGGCAGCAGGGTACCCTCGTCGGCCATCACCTCGGCCAGCCGCTTGTTCCACCCGGCGGCATAGCCGCGCAGGATGTCGCGCTCTTCCGGCGGGAGCGCCTCGATCTGCGCCCGGATCTTCGCCTGGTCGAAGCTCGCGCGGGTCTTGGTGTCGTAGGCCACGTGGTCGGGGCCGAGCACCGCGGCGACGGTGCCGAGCACCGAGCGGCGTGCCATCTCCATCTGGAAGAGCCGGTCCTCGGCCACGGCGTAGCCGAAGCCGGCGTAGAGGCCATAGACGTCGTCGGCGTAGACCTGCGGCACCCCCCAGGCGTCGCGCAGGATGGTGACGTCGGACGCCGCGGCGGCAGCAACGGGCGAGAGCCCCAGAGCGACCGGCAGCAGCAGCCGGCCCAGTGACCAGTCGGTCAACGGCATCGATCTTCCTCCCGAGTGGCGGCACCGGTCGTCGGGCTGAGCGAGGGCCGACGGCATGGCTCACCGGAAGACGAGTATTAACGTTAACCAATCGGTCGGTCAATTCCGCATTGGCGCCGCGGGATGCGCGTGGGAAAGCCCCCTGTCGCTCGCCGGGGAGCGGCGCTATAACGCGCCACCCGCACTCGCCCCCGGTTCCGAGCCCCATGTCCGACGAAGAGTTCTACCGCATCAAGCGCCTGCCGCCTTACGTCTTTGCCGAGGTGAACCGGCTCAAGGCCCGATACCGGGCCGAGGGCATGGACATCATCGACTTCGGCATGGGCAACCCCGACATGGACACGCCCCGCCACATCGTCGACAAGCTGGTCGAGACGGTGCAGAAGCCGCGCACGCATCGCTATTCCGCCTCGCGCGGCATCCCGGGCCTCAGGCGCGCTCAGGCGGCCTACTATGCCCGCCGCTTCGGGGTGAAGCTCGACCCGGAGACCGAGGTCATCGCCACCCTCGGCTCCAAGGAGGGCCTCGCCAACCTCGCGATGGCGATCACCGCCCCCGGCGACGTCATGCTGGTGCCGAACCCGAGCTATCCGATCCATCCCTACGGCTTCATGATCGCCGGCGGCACGCTGCGCCACGTCCCGGCGCTGCACGGCGACCGCTTCGATCCGGAGGAATACCTGCGCGCCCTCGGCCGCGCGGTGCTGCACTCGGTGCCGAAGCCGGTCGCGCTCGTCGTGTCGTTCCCGTCGAACCCGACGGCCCAGGTCTGCGACCTCGACTTCTACCGCGACCTCATCGCCTTCGCGAAGAAGCACCATCTCTGGGTGCTGTCCGATCTCGCCTATGCCGAGATCTACTTCGACGACAATCCGCCGCCGTCGATCCTCGAGGTTCCGGGCGCCAAGGACGTGGCGGTCGAGTTCACCTCGCTCTCCAAGACCTATTCGATGCCCGGCTGGCGCATGGGCTTCGCCGTCGGCAACGCGCGCCTCGTGGATGCGCTCACCCGGATCAAGTCCTATCTCGACTATGGCGCCTTCACGCCGGTGCAGGTCGCCGCCGCCGCGGCGCTCAACGGGCCGCAGGACTGCGTCGCCGAGATCCGCGGCATCTACCGGCAGCGCCGCGACGTGCTCATCGACGCGATGGCGCGGGCCGGCTGGCAGATCCCGTCGCCGCCGGCGACGATGTTCGCCTGGGCGCCGGTGCCCGCCCCCTTCGAATCGATCGGCTCGATGGGCTTCTCGAAGATCCTGCTGCGCGAGGCCGAGGTCGCGGTGGCGCCCGGCGTCGGCTTCGGGGAGTACGGCGAGGGCTTCGTGCGCCTCGGTCTCGTCGAGAACGAGCAGCGCATCCGCCAGGCCGCGCGGGGCGTGCGCAAGGTGCTGCAGAATGCCGGCGCGCTGCTTGAGCGCTACCGCGTCGAGGACGAGGCGGTCGTCGCCTAGCCGCCGCTCCAGGGCCGGCCGCGGCCGGCCGAGCGCGCGCCCTCGACCTCGGGTCCGACCGGCGTCACCCGGATCGCAAGCGCGCCGTCGCGGCGCAGCCGTTCGCGGCCGACGAAGAGGCAGCGCCCAGCGGGGGCGACCGGCCAGTTGGGCGCGATGAGCACCGCCGCGCTGGCACAGAGCGCCTCGGCACCGGTCGGGTCGGATGCGCCGACGTAGAGCACGGTGCCGAGGCCCGGCACCTCGGCGGTGATGCGGTGGCGCACCCGCGCCAGGCGGCCGCGCTCCCAGGCCTCGGCCTGCGTTGCGAGATCGCCATCGTCGCGCAGCCAGGCCTCGGCGGCGAAGGCGTTGCCGGTGCCGCTCGACAGCACCCGGCCGCGCGGCGTCGCCACCCCGAACAGCCGGCCGTCGTCGGCGATCACCACCGCCGGGCGCTCGTGCGCCGCCCAGAGCCCGAAGCCGAGCGCGGCGATGGCGACGCCCGCCCAGCGCCCGCGGCCGATCCAGAGCACGAAGACGATGCCGCCGAAGACGATGAGCCCGAGGCTCGCCGCCGGGCCCGCCGGCACGCCGGTCACCGCGCCGCCGAGCCCGGCGACGAAACGCGCCACCGCGATGACGTAGCTCATGCCGAGCCCGGCGACGGTGAACGGCAGCCAGTCGAGCCCGAGCGGCGCCAGCAGGATGCCGACGACCGCCGCGGGCATCACCACGAGGCCCATCGCCGGCACCGCGAGCAGGTTGGCGACGAGGCCGTACTGGGTCATCGTGTTGAAGTGGAATGCCGAGATCGGCGCGGTCGCGAGCCCGGCGACGAGCGAGGTCATGGCGACGCCGATGACCGGCCGCGCGAACCGCCAGCCGGGATGGGTCTGCGTCACCCGCCACCACGCCTGTCCGCGCAGCGCCTCGAAGGCGGCGACGAGCGCCACGGTCGCGGCGAAGGACATCTGGAAGCCCGGCTGCACCAGGCTCTCCGGCGCGAAGGCGAGGACCAGGAGCCCCGCGAGCGCCACCGCCCGCATGGTGAGCGCCGGCCGGTCGGCGAGGATGGCGGCGAGCACCATCGCCGTCATCACGTAGGAGCGCTGCGCCGGCACGTCGAGGCCGGAGATGACGAGGTAGGCGAGCCCCGCCGCCAGCGCCACCGCTGCGGCGATCTTCTTCAGCGGCCAGACCAGCGCCAGCCGCGGCACCAGCGCCAGCCCGTAGCGGATGAGCGCAAAGACCGCCGCGGCCAGCAGCGTCATGTGCAGCCCGGAGATCGAGACGATGTGGTAGAGGCTCGACGCGCGCAGCGCCGCCTCGACGCTCCGGTCGATGCCCGACCGGTCGCCGGTCAGGATCGCCGCCGCAAAGGCGCCGCCCTGGTCGGGCACCAGCCGGCGGATGTGTGCGGAGGCCGCCATCCGCGCGCGGAATGCCAGCTGCGAGAAGCTGCCTTCGTCGGACCCCTCGGTCTCGACGACCGGGGTGCGGGCGTAGCCGATCGCGCCCAGCCGCTCGAACCACGCCTGCCGGCGGTAGTCGAACCCACCGGGCTCGGACGGCGCCGGCGGCGGCGTCAGCCGCGCCTGCGCCAGGAGCCGCAGCCCCGGTTGCAGAAGATTGCCGGGTGTCGCCGGATCGACCGAGATCCGTACCCGTGCCGGCGTCGTCGCGGGCTCCAGGCTGCCGATCGCCACCCGGTCGAGCAGCACCCGCGGCCGATCGGTCGACGAGCGGTCGAGCCCGACGATCCGCCCCGAGACGTTCGCCATCATCGGCCGGGGCAGCACCGGCGCCGCGACGATGCGGCTGCGCAGCGCCGCCGTCTCGAAGCCGAGGCCGGGCAGGAGTGCTGCGATGAGGAGGATCCGTGCCAGCGGACCCGCGCGCGGCAGGCTGCCGGCGAGGACGACGATGGCGCCGCCGAGCGCGGCGAGCATCCAGGCTTCGGGCTCGCGCGGGATCTGGAAATAGCCGGCGATGCCGAGGCCGAAGCCCACCGGCACCCAGAGCGCCAGGTTCGGCCGCTGCGCCTCGATCGCCGCTGCCAGCCGCTCCGCGCCCACCTCCCTTGCTCTCCCGGTGGCAATTGCCCTAGAGACGACCCTGCCCGCCGCATGGTTGCCAGGAGGTTAAGCTCCATGCCTTCCGATTCCATGCCTGCCGCCGTCGTCACGCGCTTCGCGCCGTCGCCGACCGGCTACCTGCACATCGGCGGCGCCCGCACCGCGCTCTTCAACTGGCTCTATGCCCGGCACACCGGCGGCCGCTTCCTGCTGCGCATCGAGGACACCGACCGCGCCCGCTCCACCCCCGAGGCGACGGCGAAGATCTTCGACGGCCTGCGCTGGCTCGGCCTCGACTGGGACGGCGAGGCGGTGAGCCAGTTCGAGCGCGCGGGCCGCCACGCCGAGGTCGCCCGCGAGATGGTGGCGCGCGGCACCGCCTATCGCTGCTGGTCGACCGTCGCCGAGATCGAGGCGTTTCGCGAGACCGCCCGGGCCGAGGGCCGCCCGCCGCTCTTCCGCTCGCCCTGGCGCGACGCCGACCCCGCAACGGCGCCCGACGCGCCCTTCGTCGTGCGGCTCAGGGCGCCGCGCGACGGCGAGACCACGGTCGAGGACGTGGTCCAGGGCACCGTCACCTGGAAGAACGAGACGCTCGACGACCTCATTTTGCTGCGTTCCGACGGCACGCCCACCTACATGCTTGCGGTCGTCGTCGACGACCACGACATGGCGGTGACCCACGTGATCCGCGGCGACGACCACCTGACGAATTCCGCCCGCCAGACGCTGATCTACCATGCGGCCGGCTGGGAGGTGCCGATCTTCGCGCACATCCCGCTGATCCACGGCGCCGACGGCGCCAAGCTCTCCAAGCGGCACGGCGCGCTCGGCGTCGAGGCGTACCGCGAGATGGGCTATCCCGCCGAGGCGATGCGCAACTACCTCGCGCGACTCGGCTGGAGCCACGGCAACGACGAGTTCTTCACAACCGAGCAGGCAATCGCCTGGTTCGACCTCAGCCACCTCGGCAAGGCCCCGGCGCGCTTCGACTTCGCCAAGCTCGAGAGCCTGTCGGGGCAGCACATCCGCGCGGCCGACGACTCAAGCCTCCTCGCCGAGCTCGAGGAATTTCTTGCAGTGCAAAACCGGCCTCCCTTGACCGGGCAGGAGCGCGAGCAGATGCTCCGGGCGATGCCGGGACTCAAGGAACGCGCAAGGACGCTGCCGCAAATTCTCGACATGGCGAGCTTTATTCTGGGGCGGCGCCCGTTCGTGCCGGACCCTGCGGGCACGAAGGTTCTTGCGGGGACTGACGGCGGCATGATCGAGAAATTGACTTCGCGCCTGCAAAACGTTAACTGGTCGGCGAACGACCTCGAAGCGGCCGTTCGCGACTTCTCCACCGAAGCGGGGGTGGGCCTCGGCAAGATCGCCCAGCCGCTGCGCGTGGCACTTTCGGGCCGAACCGTTTCCGTGGGCATCTTCGACATGATGGAAGTCCTCGGCCGCGAGGAGACCCTCGCCCGGCTGGGCGACGCTTCGAGAGCGGTTGCCGCCGGCGCCTGAGGCTCGGCCGCTACCGATGAGTGGGAGTGTGGCATCCGCGCCCCGCGCGGAGCCCGATGAACAGAGGGGATGAAGATGACCGACCAGGCCCACCACACTGCCCGCCTCGCGATCGGCGACAAGTCGCTGGAGCTGCCGATCTATCACGGCACGATCGGGCCCGACGTCATCGACATCCGCCGGCTCTATTCCGACGGCGGCGTCTTCACCTTCGACCCCGGCTATACCTCGACCGGCTCCTGCGAGAGCGCGATCACCTACATCGACGGCGACAAGGGCGAGCTGCTCTACCGCGGCTATCCGATCGAGCAGCTGGCGGAGAAGTCGAACTTTCTCGAGGTCTCCTACCTCCTGCTCTACGGCGAGCTGCCGACCGCGGCCCAGCTCGAGGACTTCGTCAGCCGCGTGACCAACCACACGATGCTGCACGAACAGATGTCGTATTTCTTCCGTGGTTTCCGGCGCGATGCTCATCCGATGGCCGTGGTTTGCGGCACGATGGGGGCGATGGCCGCCTTCTACCACGACTCGACCGACATCAGCGACGCCTGGCAGCGCGAGGTCGCAACCATCCGGCTGATCGCCAAGATGCCGACGATCGTCGCCTGGGCGTTCAAGTATTCGGTTGGCCAGCCCTTCGTCTACCCGAGGAACAGCCTCGACTACGCGTCGAATTTCCTCAGAATGTGCTTCGCGGTCCCGACCGAGGACTATGTGGTCAATCCGATCCTCAGCCGGGCGATGGATCGGATCTTCACACTCCACGCCGACCACGAGCAGAATGCCTCGACCTCGACCGTGCGGCTCGCCTCGTCGTCGGGCGCGAACCCGTTCGCCTGCATCGCCGCGGGCGTCGCCTGCCTCTGGGGCCCGGCGCACGGCGGCGCGAACGAGGCGTGCCTCAGGATGCTGCGCGAGATCGGCACCGTCGACCGCATCCCCGAGTTCCTGGCCCGCGCCAAGGACAAAGACGACCCGTTCCGGCTCATGGGCTTCGGCCACCGCGTCTACAAGAACTTCGACCCGCGCGCGAAGGTGATGAAGCAGTCGGCCGACGAGGTTCTCGGCCTGCTCGGCATCGAGAACAACCCGACGCTGCAGGTCGCCAAGG
Source organism: Paracoccaceae bacterium (assembly GCA_039808205.1). Taxonomy (GTDB): domain Bacteria; phylum Pseudomonadota; class Alphaproteobacteria; order Rhodobacterales; family Rhodobacteraceae; genus Amaricoccus. Next base: position 11,787 of record JBDHSS010000063.1, read on the forward strand.
AACTCGAGCGCATCGCGCTCGAGGACGCGTACTTCATCGAGAAGAAGCTCTATCCGAACGTCGACTTCTACTCGGGCATTATCCTCGACGCGATGGGCTTCCCGACCTCGATGTTCACGCCGATCTTCGCGCTCGCGCGCACCGTCGGCTGGATCTCGCAGTGGAAGGAGATGCTCGAGGATCCGCAGCTGAAGATCGGCCGGCCGCGCCAGCTCTATACCGGGCCGACGCAGCGCGACTACGTCGATGTCGAGGACCGCTGAGGCGGCGCAGCCGGGCGTGAGCGAGAGCGCCTCGCTCGGCCGGGTGCGCGCGGCTGCGGCCGTGCTTGGCCTGGCGATCGAGCCGGTGCGGCTTGACGCCGGCACCCGCACCGCGGAGGCCGCAGCCGCCGCTTGCGGCTGCGCGCTCGACCAGATCGTCAAGTCGATCGTGTTCCGCGAGGCGGGCTCGGAGCGGCACGTGCTGTTCCTGACCGCCGGCGGCAACCGCGTCGACCCCGGTCGCGCCAGCGCGCTGGCCGGCGCGCCGCTCGCCAAGGCGGACGCCGCCGGAGTGCGCGCGGCCACTGGCTTCGCCATCGGCGGCGT
>JBDHSS010000064.1:0-12253 GCA_039808205.1 Paracoccaceae bacterium
GTCGGCGCGGACGACCGGGATCCGTCGGCCGAACATCTCGGCCGCGATCAGCGCGCCGAGCGTGACGACATCCTCCGGCTCGCGGAACACCAGCGCCGCCGGCGCCCGGCCGCCCAGCGCCAGGTCGAGCAGCACGCCCGAGCCGGTGCAGGAGCCCCGCGTCGAGGGCATCGCCAGCACGGCTCCGGTGATGCACCGGCCGTGCAGCGGGTGGTGCACGTCGATGACGCGCCCCGAGGCCGGGTCGACCCCGCCCCAGAAGCTCAGCGGCTCGTCCGTGGCGAGGACCGGCCCGTCGGCGATGCCGGCGAGGACGCTCGCGGCCGCGAGGCTCATTTCACCACGAAGCCGTGCGCGAACGGGTCGCGGTCGTCGATGAAGATGGTGTTGAAGCCGGTCATCCGCGCCCAGCCGGCAATCGACGGGATGATTGCCGCGCGCTCGCCGACGCGGGTCGCCGCCTCGACCCGGCCCTTGAAGATCGAGCCGATGATGCTCTCGTGCCAGAACTCGTCGCCGACCGCGAGCCGCCCCTTCGCGGCCAGCTGCGCCATCCGCGCCGAGGTGCCGGTGCCGCAGGGCGAGCGGTCGATCGCCTTGTCGCCGTAGAAGACCGCGTTGCGGGCGTGCGCACCCTCGACCGTCGGCGCCCCGGTCCACAGGATGTGGCTGAGGCCGTTGATCGCCGGGTACTCCGGGTGGACGAACTCGTACTTCGCGTTCAGCGCCCGGCGCAGCCGCGGCGACAGGCCGACGAGCTCGCCGGCGGTGAAGTCCGCCATGTCGCGGAAATTCTTCTGCGGCTCGACGATCGCGTAGAAGTTGCCGCCATAGGCCACGTCGACCACGACCTCGCCGAGCCCCTCCAGCTCCGCGGTCAGCCCCTCGGCGTAGAGAAAGCCCGGCACGTTGGTCAGCCGCACCTCCTCGACGAAGCGCCCCGCCTCGACGTAGGTGATGTCGACCTTGCCCGCCGGCGCGTCGATCGACAGCCGGCCGGGCGCGCGCGGGGTGATGAGGCCGTTCTCGATCCCCATGGTGACGGTGCCGATGGTGCCGTGGCCGCACATCGGCAGGCAGCCCGAAGTCTCGATGAACAGCACCGCCACGTCGCAATCCGGCCTCGTCGGCGGATAGAGGATCGAGCCCGACATCATGTCGTGGCCGCGCGGCTCGAACATCAGCCCGGTGCGGATCCAGTCGAACTCGCGCAGGAAGTGCGCGCGCTTCTCCAGCATGTCGGCGCCCTCGAGCCGCGGGCCGCCGCCGGACACCAGCCGCACCGGGTTGCCGCAGGTGTGGCCGTCGATGCAGGAGAAGGTGTGGGTGGCCATGTCAGAACCTTTGTGGCGAGAACGGGGCGAGGTCGATGGCGGGGGGCGACCCCGCCACCAGGTCGGCGACGAGCCGGGCGGTGCCGGCCGACTGGGTGAGGCCGAGGTGGCCGTGGCCGAAGGCGTGGATCACCCGCGGCGTCGCCGGCGACCGGCCGATCGCCGGCAGGCTGTCGGGAAGCGACGGGCGGAAACCCATCCACTGCACCCCGCCCCCGGTCTTCAGGCCGGGCAGGAAGGCCTGCGCCTTCCTCAGCATCGCCTCGGAGCGCCGGAAGTTCGGCGGCAGGTCGAGCCCGCCGAGCTCCACCGCGCCGCCGACGCGGATGCCCGAGGTCAGCCGGGTGACGACGAAACCGTGACCGCCGAAGGTGACCTGGGTGCGCAGCGCGAAGGCGTCGGCGGGCAACGTGGTGTTGTAGCCGCGCTCGGTCTCGAGCGGGATCGCCTCGCCGAGCGTGCGAGCGATGCGGTGCGAGAACGCGCCGGCCGCGAGGACGACGTGGCCCGCGCGGCGGCTGGCACCGCCCCGTGCTGCGACCTCGACGCCGTCGCCCGTCGGCCGCAGTTCCCTCACCTCGGCCCGCTCGATGGCGCCGCCGCCGGCGCGGAAGCGATCGGCGAGCGCCAGCGTGTAGAGCTTCGGGTCGGCGATCGAGCACCACTCGGGCGTGAAGGTGCCGTGGGTGAAGCGCGGCGCCAGCCCCGGCTGCACCTCGGCCATCTCGGCCGCGGTCATGTGGCGAAAGGCGATGCCGTGCGCCTCCCGCGCCCGCCAGCCGGGAAGTGCTGCCGCGAGCTCCGCCTCGGACTCGTAGACCTGAAGGTTGCCCTCCTTGCGCAGCATCGGCAGCGTCCCGGTGGCCGCGAGGAACGGCTCGAGCTCGGCCTTCGACAGATCCATCAGCGCCGCCTGTGCCGCCGTTGACGCCGCCACCCGCGAGGGCGCGCAGGCCCGCCAGAAGCGCAGCATCCAGGGCGCGATGCGCAGCGCATAGGCCGGCGGCACCGACAAGGGCCCGAGCGGGTCGATGAGCCACCCCGGCGCCTTCTTCAGGATGCCGGGAGAGGCGAGCGGCAGGATGTCGGTGAACGCGAAGGCGCCGGCGTTCCCCGCCGAGGCGCCCGCCGCCGGGCCCTCGCGGTCGAGCACGGTGACGGCGTGCCCGCGCATCTGCAGCGCCAGTGCCGCCGACAGGCCGATGACGCCGGCGCCGATGACGACGATGTCGCTCGGCGCCGGCATCAGGCGTCCGCCACCGCGGCGAGCCCGCCCGCGCGCAGCCGCTCCAGCATCGCGACCTCGGCATCGGAAAGCGCGATGCCCTCGGCCTCGGCCCTTGCCCGCGCGGCGAAGCGGCGCTGCGACGGCAGCCGCGCCCCCTGCCCGACGATCGCCGCGAACAGCACCTCGGCGCGGGCGAAGGGATCGCCGCGGCCGCCGGCAAAGCGCTCCGGGCTGAACGCGAGCACGAGCTCGCCGTGGTGCGGCAGAAGGCTCATCGACCCGAGGCGGTCGAAGGCCTCGGGGCTCGTCAGGTCGCCGATCATCGCGCCGCCCAAGAGCTCGATCATCGTCGAGATCGCCGACCCCTTGTGGCCGCCGAAGGGCAGCATCGCGCCGGCGAGCGCGGCCGCAGGATCGGTGGTCGGCCGGCCTTCGGCGTCGATCGCCCAGCCCTCGGGCAAGGGCGTGCCGGCGCGGCGGTGCAGCTCGATCTCGCCGCGGGCGGCGACGCTGGTGGCGAAGTCGAAGACGAAGGGCGGCGCGTCCCGGCGCGGCCAGCCGAAGGCGATCGGGTTGGTGCCGAACAGCGGGCGAATGCCGCCCGCGGGCGCCACGCTGGTGTAGCTCGGGCAGAGCGCGAGCGCGGCGAGGCCCGCGTCGGTCAGCACCTCGACCTCGGGCCAGAGTGCCGAGAAATGCGTGCAGTCGTTGATGACGAGCGCGGCGAGCCCGAGCGCGCGGGCGCGTTCCGCCAGCACCGGCGCGCCCACCTCGAACGCCAGCGGCGAGAAGCCGCCGCCGGCGTCGACGCGGATGACGGCGGATCCGTCGTCGGCCAGCGCCGGCACCGCGTCCGGCACCACCTTGCCGGCCTTCAGCGTGCGCAGGCAGCCCTCGATGCGGTAGACGCCGTGCGCCTTGCAGGCGTCGCGCTCGCCCCCGACGATCGGCCGGGCGACGGCGCGCGCCTGCGCCGGCGCGAGCCCGGCCGCGAGGAAGATCGCCTCCGTCGCCCCGGTCAACGCCGCGATGCTCCAGACAGCCCCGCTCACGGCCGCCTCCCTTGCCCCGGATCCCCGACGAGGCTCAGGCGGCGTACCGCTGCACGTCGGCCGCCTTCGACCAGTCGGCATACCAGGCGTCGAAGAGCGCGAGCTGCGCCTCGATGAAGCCGCGCTGGCTCGGCGACAGCGCGTCGCTGGCGTTGAAGTGCAGCGCGTACTCGGCATCGCCCTTCAGCACCATCATGTGCTTGAAGAAGAGCACGAGGTCGGGCCCGGCGTCGACCTTGGCGAGCACATGAAGCGCATCGTCGAGCTCCACCGCGCGGCGGCGGGCCGTGGCGTCCCCCTTCGCGGCGGCCTGGCAGAGCGCCGTCAGCTGCAGCACCTCCTTCGGCAGCACGTTGCCGATGCCGGTGATCGCGCCGGTCGCGCCGCAGTTGACGAAGCCGTGGTAGACCGCGGTGTCGACGCCGATCATCAGCGTGACGGCATCGTCCTTCGAGGTGATGTGCTCGGCGGCGTAGGAGAGATCGTCGTTGCCGCCGAACTCCTTGAAGCCGATCAGGTTCGGGTGCTCGGCACGCAGCGCGAAGAAGAGGTCGGCCCGTGTGGCGAAGCCGTAGTAGGGGCTGTTGTAGATCACCGCCGGCAGGTCGGGCGCCGCGGCGAGGATCGCCCGGAAATGCTCCTTCTGCGCCGCGACAACGCTGCCGCGCGACAGCACGCGCGGGATCACCATCAGCCCCTGCGCCCCCACCTTCGCCGCGTGCGCGGCATGGGCGACGGCCGAGGCGGTGTTGACCGCGCCGGTGCCGACGATGACCGGCACCCCGGCCTTCACCAGCCGCTCGACCCCCTCCATCCGCTGCGCATCCGTCAGGAGCGGCCAGTCGCCCATCGACCCGCAGTAGACCACCGCCGACATGCCGAGATCGATCAGCTGCCGGCCCTTGCGCACCAGCGCGTCGAGGTCGGGCGCCCGGTCCGCCGTGCAGGGGGTCATGAGCGCCGGGATCGTCCCGGTGAAGATGCCAGAGTCCATCGCCTTCCCTCTCCTTGTCCCGGTGCGCTGCAAGCGAGTCCCCACCGTCGCCCGAATCTCGCCTGCCGCTGACAATACACTCTGCATTCGTCTTGTCGACAAGAAAGTGCGCTCTGCACGCGCCGCCCACGTCCCTGCGGGCCGGAGCACCCCCGATCTTCTTCTTGGCGAAAGCACTCCCGCCGGAGACGCCCCGGCACCCGCTCGGCGACGAAGCCGCGGCGCTCACCAGCTCCGGGGCTTCGGGCCTCAGGCGACGCTCGCCTTCAGCTCGCGCCGGCGCGCGTGCAGGATCGGCTCGGTGTAGCCCGAGGGCTGCGCCCGACCGAGGAACACGAGGTCGCACGCCGCCTTGAAGGCAATGCCGTCGAAGGCCGGCGCCATCGGCCGATAGGCGGGGTCGCCGGCGTTCTGCCGATCGACCACCTCGGCCATGCGCCGCATGATCGCCATCACCGCGTCCTCGCCGATGACGCCGTGGTGCATCCAGTTGGCGATGTGCTGCGCCGAGATCCGGCAGGTGGCGCGATCCTCCATCAGCCCGACGTCGTTGATGTCGGGCACCTTCGAGCAGCCGACGCCCTGGTCGATCCAGCGCACGACGTAGCCGAGGATGCCTTGGGCGTTGTTCTCGACCTCGCGGCGGATCTGCTCGGGCGTCCACTTGCGGTAGCTGGCGATCGGGATCTCGAGCAGCGCCTCGACGTAGGCCCGCCGGCCGCCCTTGGCGAGCGCCGCCTGCACCGCGAAGACGTCGATGCGGTGGTAGTGCAGCGCGTGCAGCGTCGCGGCGGTCGGGCTCGGCACCCAGGCGCAGTTGGCGCCTGCCTTCGGATGCTCGATCTTCGTCTCAAGCATCGCCGCCATCCGATCCGGGACCGCCCACATGCCCTTGCCGATCTGGGCGCGGCCGGAGAAGCCGCACTCGAGGCCGATGTCGACGTTCTGGTTCTCGTAGGCGATGATCCAGTCCTTGCGCTTGATGAACTCCTTGCGGCTGAACGGGCCCGCCTCCATCGAGGTGTGGATCTCGTCGCCGGTACGGTCGAGAAAGCCGGTGTTGATGAAGACGACCCGGTGCTTCGCGGCGCGGATGCACTCCTTGAGGTTGACGCTGGTGCGCCGCTCCTCGTCCATGATCCCGAGCTTCACCGCGTGCCGCGGCAGCCCGAGAACCTCCTCGACGCGGGTGAAGATCGCGTCGGCGAAGGCGACCTCGTCGGGCCCGTGCATCTTTGGCTTGACGACGTAGACCGAGCCGGTGACCGAGTTGCGCGGACCTTCGGTCTTCCTCAGGTCGTGCAGCGCGATGAGCGTCGTCACCATCGCGTCCATCAGGCCCTCGTAGACCTCGCCGCCGTCGCGGTCGAGGATCGCGGGATTGGTCATCAGGTGGCCGACGTTGCGCACCAGCATCAGCGCGCGCCCCTTGACCGCGGTCTCGCCGCCGTCGGGCGTCGTGAACACCCGGTCGGGGCTGAGCGCCCGGGTCAGGGTCCGGCCGCCCTTCTCGAAGCTCTCCGAGAGGTCGCCCTGCATCAGCCCGAGCCAGTTGCGATAGGCGGCCACCTTGTCCTCGGCGTCGACGCAGGCGACGGAATCCTCGAAGTCCATGATCGCGGTCAGCGCGCTCTCGAGCCGCACGTCGGCGAGCCCGGCCTGGTCGCGGCTGCCGATCAGGTGGGTGCGGTCGAACACCAGCTCGACGTGCAGGCCGTTGTTGCGGAGCAGCACCGCCGACGGCGCCCGCGGATCGCCGCGGTAGCCGATGAACTTCTCGGGCTCGGCGAGCGGCAGGTCGTCGACGAGGAGCGCGCCGCCGTGGACGTGGTAGCGCCGGGCGTCGGCATGGCTGGTGCCGGCGAGCGGGAAAGCCTCGTCGAGGAACACCCGCGCCCGCGCCACGACCCGCGCGCCGCGGCCGCGGTCGTAGCCGCCCGCGGGCGGCGGGCTGCCCATGGCGTCGGTGCCGTAGAGGCAATCGTAGAGGCTGCCCCAGCGCGCATTCGCCGCATTGAGCGCGAAGCGGGCGTTGGTGATCGGCACGACGAGCTGCGGCCCGGCGACGCGCGCGATCTCCGGGTCGACGTTCTCGGTCTCGATGGTGAAGGCGCCGCCCTCGGGCAGGAGGTAGCCGATCTCGGTCAGGAAGGCCTTGTAGGCGTCGCGGTCGCGCGGGCCCGCGCGCCGCGCCACGTGCCAGGCGTCGATCTCGGCCTGCAGTGCGTCGCGTCGCTCGAGGAGCGCGCGGTTCTTGGGCCCGAGCTCGTGCACGAGCCCGGAGAGGCCGGCCCAGAAGGCCGCCGGGTCGATCCCGGTGCCCGGAAGCGCCTCGGCCTCGAGGAAGGCGGCGAGCTCCGGCGCGACGCGGAGATCGGCGCGCGTGACGCGTGCCGCGGCGGGACGCTCGGTGACCTGGTCGTTCATGATGCCTCCTTCTCAAGCCGCGCGCGCTCATCGGGGTCGGGTTCGATTGCGCCGCTGCGATCGGACCAGACGCCGCCGCCGCCGGCAATCGCAATCGTGGGACTCGTCTCTCCCGCGGCCTACACCAGCGGCAGCCGTGCCGTCTACAGGAGCGGGCGGTATTGTGGACAATCCACCCGCGCGAGCGCGGCGAAGGAGCTTCGCCGCGCATCCGAGGTGACTTTCCTTTTTTGCCCGCCTCGGTGACAGTGGCGGAACCCGGAAAGGATGGGTGAAAGAGAGAAGGCACGATGGATCCGCGCGCGACTGAAATCATCGAGTACTGGAACGGCCTCGGGCCGAAGCGATGGTACGAGGTCGACGCCGCCGTCGACGACGAGATACGCAGCCGCTGGGCGGAGCTCTGGGCGGAAGCGCGTGCCGGTCGTCTCGATCGCTGGCGGGTGTCGCCGCAAGGGTGCCTCGCGCTCCTGCTCCTGCTCGACCAGTTCCCGCGCAACATGTTCCGCGGCGACGCCCGCGCCTTCGCGTCCGACCGCCAGGCGCTCGCCGTCGCGCGCGGGGCGATCGCGCACGGCTTCGACCGGCAAGTGGCCCTGCCCGAGCGGCAGTTCTTCTATCTGCCGCTCATGCATTCCGAGATTGCCTCGGACCAGGACCAGGGCGTGCGGCTCATCCTGATGAATTTCGGCCGCGGCGAGACGCTGCGGCACGCGCGGGCGCACCGCGCGGTCATCCGCCAGTTCGGGCGCTTCCCCTACCGCAACGACGTCCTCGGCCGCGCCTCGACCGCGGAGGAGGCGGCCTTCCTCGCCGCGGGCGGCTACGCCCATGCCCTCGCCGAGACGGCGCCCTGAGGCGGGGAGGGCAAGGGGGATGGCGGAGAGCTATGACTTCGCGGTGATCGGCGCCGGGCCCGGCGGCTACGTCGCGGCGATCCGGGCGGCGCAGCTCGGCCTTCGCGCGGTGGTGATCGAGCGCGAGAACCTCGGCGGCATCTGCCTCAACTGGGGCTGCATCCCGACCAAGGCGCTGCTGCGCTCAGCCGAGATCCTGCACCTGATGCGGCGCGCCGGCGAGTTCGGGCTGAAGGCGGAAGGCGTCGGCTTCGACCTCGACGCCGTGGTGAAGCGCTCGCGCGCGGTCGCCCGGCAGCTGAGCGCAGGGGTCGCGTTCCTGATGAAGAAGAACGGCGTCGCCGTGGTGATGGGCGAGGCGATGCTGGCGGGCCCCGGGCGCATCGCGGTCAGGAGCGAGGCGGGCGGGCAGGAGATCGCCGCCGGCGCCATCGTCGTCGCCACCGGCGCCCGGGCGCGCGAGCTGCCCGGGCTCGAGGCCGACGGGGTGCGCGTCTGGTCCTACCGCCATGCGCTTGTGCCGCCGTTCCTGCCGAAGCGGCTCCTCGTCATCGGCTCTGGCGCCATCGGCATCGAGTTCGCGAGCTTCTATGCCACGCTCGGCGCCGAGACCACGGTCGTCGAGGTGCTCGAGCGCATTCTGCCGGTCGAGGACGCCGAGATCTCGGGCCTCGCGCGCAAGGCGTTCGAGAAGCAGGGCATGCGCATCCTCGAGGCGGCGAGCGTCACCCGCCTCGCCCGCAGCGAGGACCGGGTGACGGCGACCATCGAGCACGGCGGCCGCGCGCTGGACGAGGACTTCGACGCGGTGATCGTCGCCACCGGCATCGTCGGCAACGCCGAGGGCCTCGGGCTCGAGGAAGCCGGGGTGCGCGTCGAGCGGACGCACGTGGTGGTCGACGACGGCTGCCGCACCGGGGTCGACGGGCTCTATGCGATCGGCGACGTGGCCGGACCGCCGTGGCTCGCGCACAAGGCGATGCACGAGGGCGTCATGGTGGCCGAGATCGTCGCCGGGCGCGACGCCCATCCGATCGGCGCCTTGCAGATCGCCGGCTGCACCTATTGCCAGCCGCAGGTCGCCAGCGTCGGGCTGACCGAGGCGAAGGCGAAGGAGCGCGGCCACGAGGTCCGCGTCGGCCGCTTCCCGTTCATCGGCAACGGCAAGGCGATCGCGCTCGGCGAGCCCGAGGGCCTCATTAAGACGGTGTTCGACGCCTCGACCGGCGAGCTCCTCGGCGCGCACATGATCGGCGCCGAGGTGACGGAGCTGATCCAGGGCTACGTGATCGCCCGGACGCTCGAGACCACCGAGGCCGAGCTGATCGCCACCGTGTTCCCGCACCCGACGCTGTCGGAGGCGATGCACGAGGCGGTGCTCGACGCCTACGGGCAGATGCTGCACATGTGACGGTCGGGGCGGCCATCCGGCACCGGCGGGGCGGCAGGCGCCTCCGGCGGGAGCATTTGCGCCAAGGAGACGCATGGGCGGAGGGGCGCGAGCGGGCCATGGGGCGAACGGCGGCATCGCGCGTTGAGGCGGTGATCGCGAGGAGGTCGCCCGATGCCTGTGCAGCGGATGCCCGAGGATGCCGAGGCCCGGCCGACGTCGCTGGCGGCGCTCGACCGGATGATCGCCGCCCTGCCGCCGATGGTGGCGGGCGGCACCCGCGCGGTGCTCGGCGAGGGGCCGGTCGGCGCGGCGATCGCCTTCGTCGGCGAGCAGCCGGGCGACCAGGAGGATCGCGCCGGGCGGCCGTTCGTCGGGCCCGCCGGGCAGGTCTTCGACCGGGCGCTCGCCGCGGCGGGCATCGACCGCGAGACGGTCTACGTGACCAACGCGGTCAAGCACTTCAAGTTCGTGCAGCGCGGCAGGCGCCGGCTGCACCAGCGCCCGACCGCCGGCGAGGTCAAGCACTACCGCTGGTGGCTGAAAACGGAGCTCGACCTCGTCGGGCCGCGGCTCGTGGTGGCGCTCGGCGCGACCGCGGTGCTGGCGCTGGCCGGGCGGGCGCTGCCGGTGACGGCGAACCGCGGCGAGACCACCTTCGACAACCGCAAGGGCTACATCACCGTGCATCCGTCGTTCCTGCTCCGGCTGCGCGATCCGGAGGAGAAGGCGCGCGCCTGGGAAGCCTTCTGCGACGACATGCGGCGGATTCGCGCGCTCACCGCGTGAGCCGCGCCGGCGTTCGGGCGGAGGGGCTTCCGTCCGGCGGGCGCAGGCGCTAAGGCCTGTGCCGCCATGGGACGCACCGAACCTCTGAAGGCCGCCGCCTGGATGATGGGCGCGGTCGCCTCCTTCGTCCTGATGGCGGTGGCGGGCCGCGCCATCCAGCTCGAGATGAACACCTTCGAGCTCATGCTCTACCGCTCCGCCATCGGCTTTCTCATCGTGCTCGCCCTCCTCGGCCAGAGCGCGGGCGGGTTCGCCGAGGTCCGCAGCGCGCGCCTCGGCCTGCACCTGAAGCGCAACCTCTTCCACTACACCGGCCAGAACCTGTGGTTCTTCGCGGTCATGCTGGTGCCGCTCGGCCAGCTCGTCGCGCTCGAGTTCACCAATCCGATCTGGGTGGCGCTGCTGGCCCCGTTCCTGCTCGGCGAGGCGCTGACGCGGACGCGGGCGCTCTCGGCACTCCTCGGCTTCGCCGGCGTCCTCGTCGTCGCCCAGCCGGGCAGCGCCACGCTCGGGCCCGGCCATGCCGCGGCGCTGGTGGCCGCGGTCTGCTTCGCGCTCAACACGATCTTCACCAAGCAGATCATGCGCCACGACAGCGTGCTCTGCGTGATGTTCTGGATGACGCTCTTGCAGGGCGGCGCCAGCCTCGCGCTGTCGCTGCCCGGCGGCATCCCGTGGCCGAGCGCGAGCGTGCTGCCGTGGGTCGTGGTCGTCGGCGTGACCGGGCTCAGCGCGCACTACGCGCTGACCTCGGCGCTCCGCCATGCGCCGGCGTCGATCGTCGCGCCGATGGAGTTCGTCCGCCTGCCGCTGATCGCGGTCGTCGGCATGCTCGTCTATGGCGAGCCGCTGCGCCTCGCGGTCTTTCTCGGCGCCGGGCTCATCGTCGCCGGCAACCTGCTCAACCTCAGGGCCGAGACGCGGCGTCTACCGGCCTGAGGCTTGCCGCGAGCCGGCTCTGGAACGCCCAGTGATCGGCGCACATCGCGTCGAGCCCGAAGCATGCGCGCCAGCCGAGGAGCGCCTCGGCCCGGCGCGGATCGGCGACGCAGGCCGCCACGTCGCCGGGGCGCGGGCCGACGATCTCGCAGGGGATCTCGCGGCCGGCCGCACGCGAGAACGCGGCCACCGCCTCGAGCACGCTGAAGCCGCGGCCGCAGCCGAGGTTGATCGGCAGGTTGGCCCCCCTGCCCTCGCCGCGCATCAGGAAGTCCAGCGCAGCGAGGTGCCCGCGCGCGAGGTCGACGACGTGGATGTAGTCGCGCACACCGGTGCCGTCCGGCGTGGGGTACGTGTCGCCGTAGATGCGCAGCCGGTCGCGCAGGCCGGCTGCGGTCTGGGCGATATAGGGAAAGAGATTGTTCGGCACGCCGCGCGGATGCTCGCCGATCAGCCCCGAGGCGTGTGCGCCCACCGGGTTGAAGTAGCGCAACGACACCGCCGCGAAGTCCGGCCAGGCGGCGGCGAGGTCGCCGAGCATTGCCTCGATGAAGAGCTTGGTGCGGCCGTAGGGGCTGGTCGCGCCGAGCCGCGCGTCCTCGGCGATCGGGTTCGTCTCGGGCACGCCGTAGACCGTGGCCGAGGAGGAGAAGACGAGCCGCGCCACGCCGTGCCGCTGCATCGCGGCGAGAAGCGTGCCGGCGCCGCCGACGTTCACGTCGTAGTAGGCGAGCGGCCTTGCCACCGACTCGCCAACGGCCTTGAGGCCGGCGAGATGGATCACCGCATCGATGGGCTCGCGCGCGAAGACGGCATCGACCGCCGCGGCGTCGCGCAGGTCGGCCTCGACCACCGCGGGCGCGCCGTGGCCGAGCGCGGCGATCCTCGCCGCCACCTCGCGCTCGGCATTGGAGAAGTCGTCGAGGATCACCACCCGCCAGCCGGCTGCCAGAAGCTCGGCGGTGACGTGCGAGCCGATGTAGCCGGCTCCTCCGGTGGCGAGAATCGTGGGCATCGGGCCTCGGCTCATGTCGGCGCATCCGCGCGCCTCGGCCCTTGGCGATACCCGATCGCCCGCCGCGGGAAAAGGCCCGAGGCGGACGGATCGGGGGGCGCGCCGCGATCCGCGCGCCCCTTTCCAGGCATTCCGGGCAGTGCCGGATCAGGGCTGCTTCGGCGCCTCCGGCGTCGCCGGGGCGGGGGTCGCCGGGGCGGCCGTGCTCGGCTCGGTGGTCGTCGCGGG
>JBDHSS010000065.1:0-12182 GCA_039808205.1 Paracoccaceae bacterium
AGACCTCGGGCGCGACCTTCGTGCTCGGCGACATCGGCACGCACATCTACTACCTCTCCGAAATCGTGCTCCCGCACATGCGGGTCGAGAAGCTGCTCTGCGACCGCCAGTCGTTCATCCCCTCGCGCGCGCCCCTTGAGGACAACGCCTACGTCCTCAGCCACTACGACAACGGCGCCGTCGGCCGGCTCTGGGTGTCGTCGGTCAACGCCGGCAACATGGGCAGCCAGCGCTACCGCTTCGTCGGCTCCAAGGCCTCGGTCGAGTGGTCGGATTCCCATCCCGACCAGCTGATCTACGAGATCCAGGGCGAGCCGGGCCGCGTGCTGCACCACGGCATGCCCTATCTCGAAGGCGAAAGCCTCGCCGTCGACCGCATGGGCGCGCTCCACACCGAGGGCCTCGGCGACAGCTGGGCCAACATCTACCTGTGGATCGCCCAGGCGATCGACGCGAAGACCCGCGGCGACGAGGCCTTCCTCGCCAGCCACCACTATCCCGGCATCGACGCCGGCACCGAGGGCGTCCGCTGGCTCGAGGCCTGCGTCCGCTCCGCCGACGCCGGCGCCGCCTGGGTGGCCCTCGATGCCGCCACCACCGCAACAACCGCACCCGAGACGCAGGACGCCTGAACCATGAAGCTTTCCATCTGCACCGACGTGATGGGCGACCTCGCCTTCACCGATATGCTCGACAAGTGCGTCAAGCTCGGCGTCGAGGGCATCGAGATGACCGGCGGCGGCTGGTCGAAGGGCCCGCACTTCCGCGCCGACGCACTGCTCGCCGACAAGGGCAAGCTGAAGTCGGCGCTCAAGGAGATCGAGGCCCGCGGCCTCGAGATCGCCGCCTTGAACTGCTCGGCCAACCCCCTCGATCCCGGTCCGATGGGCGAGCGCCACCGCAAGGAGATGGAGGAGACCGTCCGCCTCGCCGGCGAGATCGGCGTCAAGACCATCGTCACCATGTCGGGCCTGCCCGCCGCAGCCCCCGGCGACACCGTGCCGAACTGGCTGGTCTACACCAAGAGCTGGCCCGACGAGATGCCCGAGCGCGATCGCTACCAGTGGGAGGACTGCGCCTTCCCGTTCTGGGAGAAGATGGTCAAGCTCGCGACCGAGGTCGGCGTCGAGAAGTACGCGCTCGAAAACTTCTCGGCGATGCTGGTCTGGAACCCGGAGACCCTGTTCCGCCTCCGCAACGCCGTCAGCGACAAGATCGGCATGAACCTCGACCCCAGCCACCTGATGTGGATGGGCGCCGACCCCATCGCCTCGGCCCGGGCCCTCGGTTCGGCGATCCACCATTGCCACGGCAAGGACACCCGCATCGAGCGCGGCCTCGCCGACGTCAACGGCCTCCTCGAGCTCAAGGACGTCACCGACGTCGCCAACCGCTCGTGGAACTACGTCGCCGTCGGCGCCGGGCGGGATCTCCAGTGGTGGAAGGAGTTCTTCTCCGTCGTCCGCATGGTCGGCTACAACGGCTGGGTCAGCCTCGAGATGGAAGACTTCACCATGTCGACCGAGGCCGGCATCCAGTCCTCGATCGACGCGCTGCAGGCCACGATCAGCCGCTGAGGAGCCTGGGCGGTGTACAAGTTCATCATCACGATCGAGCTCGAACCCGGCACGCGGGACGAAATCCTCGCCCGCGCGCCCGCGGCGCAGGCGGCGACGCGGGCGGAGCCGGGGTGCATCGCCTACGACTTCTACACCTGCACCGACGACCCGGACCGGCTGGTGTTCGTCGAGTCGTGGACCTCGAAGGAGGCCCACGACTTCCACATGCAGCAGCAGCACACCAAGGACTGGATCGCCTTCCACGAGCCGAAGAACCGCAGCCTCCTGTTCGAGACGATCAATGCTGAGTCTTGAGACCCTTCCCGTCACCGTCACCTGCGCCCCCTGCTGCTGGGGCGTGGACGACGTCAGGAACCCGCACCTGCCCCCGTGGGAGCGGGTGCTCGACGAGGCCGTCGCCGCCGGCTTCGGCGGCCTCGAACTCGGCCCCTACGGCTACATGCCGCTCGACGTGTCCCGCGTCGGCGCGGCTCTCGACGCCCGGTCCTTGCGCATCGTTGCCGGCACGATATTCGACGACCTCGTCGACCCGGCGAACCGCGAGAACCTTCTGCGCCAGACCGACGAGATCTGCGCCTTCGTCACCGCGCTGCCACGGCCGCGCTCGCATCCCGGCCAGCGCTACCCGGCCCCCTACCTGACCGTGATGGACTGGGGCCACGACGAGCGGGACTATGCCGCCGGCCACTCCGGCCGCGCCCCGCGTCTCGACCCCGCCGCATGGGCTGACATGGTCTCCAGCATCCGCGCCATTGCCGCGCTCGCCCGCGACCGCTACGGCGTGCGCGCCGTCATCCACCCGCACGCCGGCGGCTACATCGAGTTCGCCGACGAGCTCGACCGCATCGCGTCCGACGTGTCGCCCGATCTCGCCGGCCTCTGCCTCGACACCGGCCACATGGACTATTCAGGGATGGACCCGGTCGAGACGGTCCGGACCTATGCCGACCGGCTCGACTACATCCACTTCAAGGACATCGACGCGGCGAAATACGCCGACGTCATGTCCCGCCGCATCCGATTCTTCGAGGCCTGCGCCGAGGGCGTCATGTGCCCGATCGGCCGCGGGCGCATCGACTACCGCGCCATCCACCGGCTCCTCGGCGAGATCGGCTATGGCGGCTTCATCACCATCGAGCAGGAACGCGACCCGCGCAACGCGGGCGGCAGCCTTGCGGACCTGACCGCGAGCCGGGACTTCCTGCGGGCGCAGGGCTTCTGAGGGGGACGACATGGCCAAGACGCTGGACCTCATCACCATCGGCCGGTCTTCGGTCGACTTGTACGGCGACCAGATTGGCGGCCGGCTGGAGGACATGGGGAGCTTCTCGAAGTACATCGGGGGCTCGCCGACCAACATCGCCTGCGGCACCGCGCGGCTTGGGCTCAAGTCCGCCGTGATCACCGGCGTCGGCGACGAGCACATGGGCCGCTTCATCGTCGAGCAGCTGGCGCGCGAGGGGGTCGACACCCGCGGCGTCAAGGTCGATCCCGACCGGCTGACCGCGCTGGTCCTCCTCGGCATCCGCGACGACGAGCGCTTCCCGCTGATCTTCTACCGCACCGACTGCGCCGACATGGGCCTGACCGAGGCCGACATCGACGAGGGCTTCATCGCCGAGGCCCGCGCCGTCCTCGCCACCGGCACCCACCTCAGTCACCAGGCGACCGAGGCGGCGGTGCTGAAGGCGCTGGAGCTCGCGAAGAAGCACGGCGCCCGCACCGCCCTCGACATAGACTATCGCCCGAATCTCTGGGGCGTCGCCGGCCACGGCGAGGGCGAGAGCCGCTTCGTCGAAAGCGCCGCCGTAACGAAGAAGCTGCAGTCGACCCTGCACCTCTTCGACCTGATCGTCGGCACCGAGGAGGAGTTCCACATCGCCGGCGGCTCGACCGACACGCTCGAGGCGCTCCGCGCCGTCCGCGCCGTCTCCGACGCGACGCTGATCTGCAAGCGCGGCGCCCGCGGCGCCTCGGCCTTCGAGGGCACGATCCCGGCCTCCCTCGACGACGGCCAGACCGGCCCCGGCTTCCCGATCGAGGTCTTCAACGTCCTCGGCGCCGGCGACGGCTTCTTCTCCGGCCTCCTCCGAGGCTGGCTGACAGACCAGGACTGGCCGACGAGCCTCAAGTTTGCCAACGCCTGCGGCGCCTTCGCCGTCTCGCGCCACGGCTGCACCCCGGCCTATCCGTCGCTCACCGAACTCGACTTCTTCCTCGGCCGCGGAGTCGTCCGCCCCGACCTCCGCAACGACGTGGCCCTCGAGCAGGTCCACTGGGCGACCAACCGCCAGCGCGAGCATGGCGGCGACTGGTCGGAGATGCGCGTCTTCGCCTTCGACCACCGCATGCAGCTCGAGGAGATGGAGGGCGCCACCCCGAAGAAGATCGGCGCCTTCAAGGAGCTCTGCCTCGCCGCGGCGCTGCGGGTGGCCGACGGCCGCCCCGGCTACGGCATCCTCTGCGACAACCGCCTCGGCCGCGCAGCGCTTCACGCCGCATCCGGCTCCGGCCTCTGGGTCGGCCGTCCGTGCGAATGGCCGGGCTCGCGCCCGCTGACCCTCGAGCCCGAGCTCGGGCTCGACTTCGGCGGCCTCAACGAGTGGGCGCGCGAGGATGTGGTCAAGGTGCTCTGCTTCTGCCACCCCGACGACACGCCCGAGATGCGCAAGGACCAGGAGGCGACGGTCAAGCAGCTCTGGGAAGCCTCGCGCCGCAACCGGCTCGAGTTCCTGCTCGAGATCATCCCGTCGAAGGTGGGCCCGGTCGACGACGACACCACCGCGACCCTGATCCGGCAGTTCTACGAGATCGGCGTCTATCCCGACTGGTGGAAGCTCGAGCCGATGACCTCCCGCGCCGCCTGGGCGAACGCCATCACTGCCATCGAGGAGAATGACGCCCACACCCGCGGCATCGTCGTCCTCGGCCTCGACGCGCCGGAGGCGGAGCTCGCCGCGAGCTTCGAGACCGCGGCCGGCTTCGACCTCGTCAAGGGCTTCGCGGTCGGGCGCACGATCTTCGGCGCGGTGGCGCGGGACTGGATGAAGGGCGGGATCGACGACGCCGCGGCCGTCGCGGCCATGGCCGAGCGCTACGCCCGGCTCTGCGCGATCTGGGACAAAGCCCGCGCACGGGCCGCGGAAGCGGTGGCATGAAGGATACAGGGGAAAACATGGGCACGGTTCGGCTTACGGCGGCGCAGGCGATGATGCGCTGGCTCAGCGTCCAGATGACCGAAGAGGGTGAGCGCTTCATTGAGGGCGTCTGGGCGATCTTCGGCCACGGCAACGTCGCCGGCGTCGGCGAGGCGCTGCACGGCATCGGCGATGCGCTGCCGACCTGGCGCGGCCAGAACGAGCAGAGCATGGCGCATGCGGCCATCGCCTACGCCAAGACCCTGCATCGCCGTCGGGCGCATGCCGTGACCTCGTCGATCGGCCCGGGCTCGCTCAATCTTGTCACCGCCGCGGCGCTGGCGCACGTCAACCGGCTGCCCGTGCTGTTCATCTGCGGCGACGTCTTTGCCAACCGCCGCCCCGACCCGGTGCTGCAGCAGATCGAGGACTTCGACGACGGCACCGTCTCGGCAAATGACTGCTTCAAGCCGGTGACGCGCTACTTCGACCGCATCACCCGGCCCGAGCACCTGCTGACCGCGCTCCCCCGCGCGCTGCGCACGATGACCGATCCAGCCGATTGCGGCCCGGTCTGCCTCGCCTTCTGCCAGGACGTCCAGGCCGAGGCCTTCGACTGGCCGGAGAGCTTCTTCGAGCCACGGGTCTGGCGCATCCGCCGGGCCGAACCCGACCCGATCGAGGTCGAGGCCGTCGTCGCCGCGATCAGGGCCGCCAAGGCCCCGGTCATCGTCTCCGGCGGCGGCGTCCTCTACTCCGGCGCCGACGAGCTCCTCGCCGACTTCGCTGCGCGTCGCAACATCCCCATCGTCGAGACCCAGGCGGGCAAGGGTGCCACGAGCTTCGAGCACCCGATGAACTTCGGCTCGCCCGGCGTCACCGGCTCGGCCTGCGGCAACGAAGCCTGCGCGGCGGCCGACCTCGTCATCGGCGTCGGCACCCGTTTCCAGGACTTCACCACCGGCAGTTGGACGGTCTTCGCCAACCCGGCACGCAAGCTCGTCTCGATCAACGTCCACGGCTACGACGCCCTGAAGCACGGCGCGATCGGCGTGGTCGGCGATGCCAAGGTGACGCTCGAGAAGATCGACGCCGCCCTCGGCGAAACCCGCTTCGACGCCGCCGACGCCAGCGCGCGCACCGACTGGCACGCCGCGGTGGCGAAGGTCACCGCCACGCCCGGCAAAGACGCGAACAAGCTCCCCTCCGACGCCCAGGTGATCGGCGCCGTCCAGCGCGTCGCCACCGAGAAGACCGTCGCCATGTGCGCCGCCGGCACCATGCCCGGCGCTTTGCAGGTGCTTTGGCAGGCGGCGAAGGGCGGCTACCACATGGAGTACGGCTTCTCCTGCATGGGCTACGAGGTCGCCGGCGCCATGGGCATCGCCCTCGCCGACCCTTCGAAGGAGGTGATCTGCTTCGTCGGCGACGGCAGCTACATGATGGCGAACTCCGAGCTCGCCACCGCCGTCATGCGCCGCGTACCCTTCACCATCGTCCTGACCGACAACCGCGGCTACGGCTGCATCAACCGCCTGCAACAGGAATGCGGCGGCGCCGAGTTCAACAACATGTACAAGGACTCGAACGTCGAGGTGCAGCCCGAGATCGACTTCGTCGCCCACGCGGCCTCGATGGGCGCCCACGCCGAGAAGGCGGCCGACATCGCCGACCTCGAGGCGAAGATCGTCGCCGCGCGCGGGCGCGCCATCCCGAGCGTCATCGTCATCGACACCGAGGCCGTCTCCGGCACAGGTGCCGGCGGCCACTGGTGGGACGTCGCCGTCCCGCAGGTCGGCGGCCCCGAGCGGCTGGAAAAGGCGCGGGCGCGCTACGACGCCAACGCCCGGCTCCAGCGCGTCTTCAACTGACCCCGAGGCCGCCGGGACCGCCGCGTCCCGGTGGCCCTCCGAGAATTTCGAGGAAACGACCCCATGTCGCCGCTGCTCCGCAAGCCGTTCGGCACCCATGGCAAGGTGCACGAGATCACGCCCACCTCCGCCGGTTGGCGTTACGTCGGCTTCTCGCTCTACCGGCTCCGCGTCGGTGACACCGCCGCCGAGGCCACCGGCGACCGCGAGGTCATCCTCGTCATGGTCGAGGGCAAGGCGCGGATCAGCGGCGCGGGCCAGGACTGGGGCGTCCTCGGCGAGCGTCGGTGCGTCTTCGAGAAGACCCCACCGCACTGCCTCTACCTGCCGAACGGCAGCGACTGGAGCGCCACCGCCGAGACCGACTGCGTCCTCGCCGTCTGCGCGGCGCCGGGGCATGGCGGCCACGGGCCGCGGAAGATCGGCCCGGACGGCATCACCCTCACCACCCGCGGCAAGGGCACCAACACCCGCCACATCAACAACATCGCCATGGAGGCCGAGGACTGGTGCGACTCGCTCCTCGTCACCGAGGTCTTCACCCCCGCCGGGCACTGGTCGTCCTATCCCTCGCACCGCCACGACGAGGACGACTTCCCGCGCATCACCTACCTCGAGGAAACCTACTACCACCGCCTGAACCCCGCGGACGGCTTCGGCATCCACCGCGTCTACACCGACGACGGTCTCCTCGATGAGACCATGGCAATCAGGGACGGCGACGTAACCCTCGTCCCGCGCGGCCACCATCCCTGCGGCGCCCCCTACGGCTTCGAGATGTACTATCTCAACGTCATGGCCGGCCCGCGCCGCAACTGGCGCTTCGTCCCCGCCCCCGAGGTCGAGTGGATCATGAAGCGCGACGCCTGAGGACAGCCATGGACTTCGCCCTGAATCAGAAGACCGCGTCGAAGCTCGGCTTCGCCGCCTTCCTCGATCTCGCCGCCGAGCTCGGTTGCGTCGGCGTCGAACCGCGCGACGACCTCGGCCGGCCGTTCTTCGACGGGATCGCCCCGGAGCGCGCCGCCGCCATGGCTCGCGACCGCGGCCTGCGCCTCCTCGGCCTCAGCGAGGTCTACCCGTTCAACGACTGGAACGCGGAGCGGCGCGCCGCCGTCACCGCGCTCATCGACGCCGCGGACGCCGCCGGCGCCGAGACCGTCAGCCTGATCCCCCGCGTCGACGTCCGCGACCCCGACGAGACCGCGCGCGCCGCCACCTTGCGGTCGGTCCTCATCGAGATCGCGCCGCTCCTCGACGGCAAGCGCGTCACGGCCCTGCTCGAACCGATCGGCTTCGCCACCTGCTCGATGAAGTTCCAGCGCGAGGCGGCGGCCGCGATCGAGGCGCTCGGCCTCGGCGACCGCTTCGGCATCGTCCACGACACCTTCCAGCACACCCTCGCCGGCGACCCCGACATCCTCGTGCCCCACATCCGCATCGTGCACGTCTCCGGCGTCTCCGGCGGCAGCGGCGCCTTCACCGACGCCCAGGACGCCGAGCGCGGCCTCGTCGACGCGAGCGACCGCACCGGCGCGATCGACCAGATGCGCCGCCTTCTCGCCAGCGGCTACACGGGCGCCTTTTCCTACGAATGCACCGACCCGAGTGTGCGCGAGTGCGACGACCTGCGGGCGCCGATCGCCGCCTCGATCGACTACCTGCGGCGCGAACTCGGCGCCGCGTGAGGCCCAATACAGACAGGAGACCCGAGATGAGGATCGGACTGGTCGGATACGGCACCGGAGGCCAGCACTTCCACGCGCCGTTCATCGCCGCCGCCGAAGGGGTAGAGCTCGCCGGCGTCGTCGCCCGCGCGCCCGCCACCATCGCCAGGATCGAGGCCGACCTGCCGGGGACGCCGATCTACCCGAGCCTCGCCGCGATGATCGCGGCCGGCGGCCTCGACGCGGTGACGGTGACGACGCCGCCGCAGACCCGCCGCGCCCTCGTGCTCGAGGCCATCGACGCCGGCCTCAACGTCATCGCCGACAAGCCCTTCGCGCCGAGCGCCGCCGCCGCGCGTGAGGCCGACGCCGCCGCCAAGGCCAAGGGCGTCACTCTCGGCGTCTTCCACAACCGCCGCTTCGACGCCGATCTCCAGACCCTGCGCAAGGTCATCGGCGAAGGCCGCCTCGGCCGGGTCTGGCGCGTGCACTCGCGCTTCGACTTCGACGACCCGGCGACGCTCGAAGCCGGCCCGACCGGCGGTCTCCTCCGCGACCTCGGCAGCCACATGGTCGACCAGATCCTCTGGCTCCTCGGCCCGGCCCTCACCGTCGACGCCCAGCTCGACATGGTCGAGCTGCCCGAGGGCCCGACCGACGCCGGCTATACCATCACCATCCGCCACGCGAGCGGCGCCCACTCGCACCTGTCGGCGAGCAAGCTCAACCGCCTCGTCGAGAAGGAATACCGCGCCTACGGCGAGCTCGGCAGCTACGTCTCCTCCGGTACCGACGTCCAGGCGCAGGCGATCTTCGCCGGCCGCCGCCCGGTCGATGACCTCGCCGGCTGGGGCTACGAGAAGGAAGAGCTCTGGGGCACGCTCCGCACCGCTGCCGGTGCCGAGCGGGTGCCCTCCGAGCAGGGCCGCTACCACGACTACTACGAGGGCTTCGCCCGCGCCGTCCGCGACGGCACCGAGCCGCCCGCGACCGCCGAACAGGGCATCGCTGTCCTCGCCGTCCTCGACGCCGCCCGCGAGAGCGCGACGAGCGGACGCTCGGTCGACGTCGCGCCGGCATGACCGAGCCGATCGGCGTCATCCTCGTCACCGCCCTCGCCGCCTTCACCGTCGGCATGTCGAAGGGCGGGCTGCCCGCGCTCGGCATCCTCGGCGTGCCGCTGATGGCGCTCGTGATGTCGCCGGTCCTGGGGGCGGCGCTGCTGCTGCCGATCTACCTCGCGACCGACGTCGTCGGCCTCTGGCTTTACCGCCGTGATTACTCGGCGCGCAATCTTGCCATCCTCGTGCCCGCGGGCCTTGCCGGCGTCCTCGTCGGCTGGGCGATCGCCGCCCGGGTCTCCGATACCTTCGTCGGCCTGCTCGTCGGCCTCGTCGGCCTCGGCTTCTGCGCCAACACCTGGCTCCGCCGCCGCCGCACCCTGGCCCCGCAGCCGGCCGACGTCCCCCGCGGCGTGTTCTGGGGCACGCTCGCGGGCTTCACCAGCTTCGTCTCCCACTCGGGCGGGCCGCCATTCCAGATCTACGTGCTGCCCCAGCAGCTCGAGAAGCTCGTCTTCGCCGGCACCTCGACGATCCTCTTCGCGATCATCAACTGGGCGAAGGTGATCCCCTACTGGCAGATGCGCTCCTTCGCCGCGGTCGACCCCAAGCTGCCGCTCCTCGTCCTCCCCGTCGGCATTCTCGGCACCTTCGCCGGGGCGAGGCTCACCCGCGTCCTGAGCGACGGCCTGTTCTTCGCGCTCGTCCAGATCGCCCTCTTCACCGTCTCACTCAAGCTGGTCGTCGATGCGCTTCCCGGTTGGTGACGCCCCGGCGCGGCCCTGGCTGCCGAAGGCGGGCGCCGCCTGGCGCACCGCCTCGGTCAGCCAGCTCGCCGCCGCCCGCACCCGGGCGACGTCGCGGAGGTTCTCGTGGATCGCCAGCCAGTAGGAGCGCGTCGCCCGAAGCTCCGGCAGCAGCCGGACGAGCCGCCCCGCCGCGCAGGGCTCCCGCGCGAGATAGTCGTGGAGAACGCCGATCCCGCCGCCCGCCAGCACCGCCTCGACCTGTCCGACGGCGCTCGTCAGCTCGATCCGCGAGCGCCAGCCCCGCAGGAACTCGGCCGCATAGTTGAGCGCCGGCGCCGCGATCAGGTCCTCGACGTAGCCGACCAGCCGATGCCGCGCGAGACCGGCCGCATCGGCGGGCGCCGGATGGTCGGCGAGGTAGGCGGGGCTGGCGTAGAGCCCGAGGGTGTAGTCGGTCAGCTTCCGGGCGACGAGCCGCCCCTTGTCGGGGCGCCCGACCATCACCGCGAGGTCGGCCTCGCGCCGCGACAGCGAGAAGCCGCGCGGCGTCGGGACGAGCTGCACGGTCAGCGCCGGATGCCGCTCGGCGAGCGTTGCGAGCCGCGGCGCGAGAAAGCCAACTCCGAAGCCGTCGGGCGCGCCGATCCGCACCACGCCCGCGGCGGCCGCCTCGGCGCCCTGCAGCTCGGCCTGGACGCCGAGCATCTCGGTCTCGACCCGCTCGAGCGCCTCGAGCAGGGTCTGTCCGGCGTCGGTCAGCTCCGAGCCGTGGGTGCGCCGCGCGAGCAGCCGCGCGCCGAGCGCCGCCTCGAGCGCCGCCATCCGGCGGGACAGCGTCGCCTGATTGAGCCCGAGCGCCCGCGAGGCGCCGAGCATCTGCCCCGCCCGGGCCACTGCGAGGAACATGCGGGCGTCGTCCCAGTCGAGCGGTGCGGCGGCCGATGTTGATTCTTGCATAACAGTTCCGCGCTCCTGGCGATTGCCATGCATATCTTACAATGCCAAGTCTTCGGCCGTAAACACTGGAGGAAGCCATGACCGATCTCACCCACTACGTCTCCGGCAAGGCACTGCCCGGCACGTCCGGCCGCTTCGCCGACGTCTTCAACCCGGCGACCGGCACGTCCGAGAAGCGGGTGCCGCTCGCCACGAAGGCCGAGGTGGACGAGGTGGTTGCGGTCGCCAAGGCCGCCTGGCCGACCTGGGCCAAGACCCCACCGCTGCGCCGCGCGCGCATCCTCGATAAGTTCAAATTTCTGCTGATCGAGAACGCCGACAAGATCGCGGAGCTGATCTCGGCCGAGCACGGCAAGACCCACGACGACGCGCTCGGCGAGGTCACCCGCGGCCTCGAGGTCGTCGAGTTCGCCGTCGGCATCCCGCACCTGCTGAAGGGCGAAGTGACCGAAAACGTCGGCACCAACGTCGACAGCCACTCGCTGCGCCAGCCGCTCGGGGTCGTCGCCGGCATCACGCCGTTCAACTTCCCCTGCATGGTACCGATGTGGATGTTCCCCGTCGCGCTGGCCTGCGGCAACTGCTTCATCCTGAAGCCCTCCGAGCGCGACCCCTCCGCGCCGCTCTTCATCGCCGAGCTTCTGACCAAGGCCGGCATTCCAGCTGGCGTCTTCAACGTCGTCAACGGCGACAAGGAGGCGGTCGACGCCCTCCTGACCAACCCGGACGTCAAGGCGGTCAGCTTCGTCGGCTCGACGCCGATCGCGCGCTACATCTATGCCACCGGCACCGCCAACGGGAAGCGTGTCCAGGCGCTCGGCGGTGCCAAGAACCACGCGATCATCATGCCCGACGCCGACATCGACATGGCGGTCGGCGCGCTGATGGGCGCGGCCTACGGCTCGGCCGGCGAGCGCTGCATGGCGATCTCGGTCGCCGTCCCGGTCGGCGAGGAAACCGCAAACCGGCTGATCGAAAAGCTCGTCCCGAAAATCGAGGCCCTGAAGATCGGCCCGGCCGCAGACAAGGCGTCGGAGATGGGCCCGCTCGTCACCGCCCAGCACCTCGCAAAGGTGAAGGGCTACATCGACGCCGGCGAGAAGGAGGGCGCGAAGGTCGTCGTCGACGGCCGCGGCTTCAAGGCGCCGCAGGGCTACGAG
>JBDHSS010000066.1:0-12111 GCA_039808205.1 Paracoccaceae bacterium
GGGCATTGTCGCGGCCTTCCCGTTCCTCGCGCCTGGAGCCCGCATGACCGCCGTCCACGCCGCCCGCCCGCGTCCCGACCCGGCCCCCGCGCTCGCCGAGCTCCGCCAGCTCCTCGGCGAGCGGCTCTCGACCGCCGCGGCGGTCCGCGACCAGCACGGCCGCGACGTCACCTATCACGCGGGCCACGCGCCCGATGCCGTCGCCTTCCCGACGACCACCGCCGAGGTCGCGGCGATCGTCGGCGCCTGCGCCCGCCACCGCACGCCGGTGATCGCCTATGGCGCCGGCACCTCGCTCGAGGGCCACCTCGCGGCGCTGGAGGGCGGGGTCAGCATCGACCTCACCGGCCTCGACCGCATCCTCGAGGTGAACGCGGGCGATCTCGACGTGCGCGTCGAGGCCGGCGTCACCCGCAAGGCGCTGAACGCGCACCTGCGCGACACGGGGCTGTTCTTTCCGATCGACCCCGGTGCGGACGCCTCGCTCGGCGGCATGGCGGCGACGCGGGCGAGCGGCACCAACGCGGTGCGCTACGGCACGATGCGCGAGAACGTGCTCGGGCTGACGGTGGTGACGGCGGCGGGCGAGGTGGTGCGCACCGGCACCCGCGCGCGCAAGTCGGCGGCGGGCTATGACCTGACCCGGCTCTTCGTCGGCTCCGAGGGCACGCTCGGGATCATCACCGAGGTGCAGCTCAGGCTCTACGGCGTGCCCGAGGCGATGTCGGCGGCGGTCGCGAGCTTCGCGACGCTCGAGGGCGCGGTCGACGCGGTGATCGCCACCATCCAGTCCGGGATCCCGGTGGCGCGCATCGAGCTGCTCGACGAGTTGCAGATCCAGGCGGTCAACGCCTACTCGAAGCTCGACTATCCGGCGCAGCCGACGCTGTTCTTCGAGTTCCACGGCACGGCGGCCGGCGTCGCCGAGCAGGCCGAGAGCGTGGCCGAGATCGCCGCGAGCTCTGGCAGCGGCGCCTTCCGCTGGGCGGCGCAAGCCGAGGACCGGAACCGGCTGTGGGCGGCGCGGCACGACGTGCTCTGGGCGACCAAGGCGCTGCGGCCGGGCGCGGCGACCAAGGCGACCGACGTCTGCGTGCCGATCTCGCGGCTCGCCGAGGCGGTGCTGGCGGCGCGTGCCGACGCGGCGGCGGCGGGGCTTCTGGCGCCGATCGTCGGGCACGTCGGCGACGGCAACTTCCACATGACGTTCCTGCTCGATCTCGACGATCCGGCCGAGATGGCGGCGGCCGAGGCGGTCAACGACCGGCTGATCGAGCGGGCGCTGGCGATGGGCGGCACCTGCACCGGCGAGCACGGCATCGGCTCGGGCAAGATGCGCTCCCTCGAGGCCGAGGCCGGCGACGAAGGCATCGCGCTGATGCGCACGATCAAGCGGGCGCTCGACCCGGACAATATCCTGAACCCCGGCAAGGTCGTCCGCCTCGACCCGGCGGCGCCGTTTCCCGAGCGCTGACGTGGTTTCACAGGGGAAATAGTGGAGATCATTCTAACAAACCATAATCGCTACGAGGCGGACAGGTCCAGCGAGTGCAGAATCCGCCCGCATCCGGTCGGAGTCTAACGCTCGGGCTCGGCAAAGGCCACGCATTGGCAGCCTTCCATATACATGCTAATTTGCGCCGTTGTCGATCATCTCCGTTCGAATTTCGATGGAGACTCCGTTTTGGACACACCCACAGAGCCGCAAGATTTTGTCGATCATCTCTACGAGGCATCCGTTCGGCCGGAGCGGTTGTTCCAGCTCATCGAGTGCTGGGACGCCCGAACCTCGTGCCTCGATCCTGACATCGAGGCAAGCTTCGGGGAGGGCTCCGACGCCGACTTCGTCCGGCACGTCGAACGCGCGCTGGAAATCCTCGACGGGATCAGCGCCGAGGCGCACCATCTCGGCGATCTCTTATCTGGGATGCCGACGGCGGCCATGATCGTCACTGACGCGGGTGTCGTGGCCGCGGCGAACGAAGCCGCGCGAACCGCGTTCGGCCTGTTCCCCGGCGGTTCGATCAGTCTCATGCCGCTCGCGCGCACCGAACTCGAGGACTTCGCCCACCGGGTAGCCGCGGTTGCTCTGGCGGCTCGCCCGCGCGACGACGTCGTGCGGCTGGATCTCGAGGGTCATCGGCAGCCGCTCTTGATCCACCTTCGCACCGTCCGCGTCGGCAGCGGACGCCCGCACGCCCTTGCCGTGAGCACCGAGCGGGGGTGGAACGACGAAGCGGGCCGCGTGCTGGCGCGTGTTTTCGCCCTCACCGCGGCGGAGATCGCGCTCGTTCGCCGGCTCGCCGCAGGGGAAACAGTCGCGATCGTCGCCGAGACCACCCGGCGCACTGAGGGAACGGTGCGGACGCAGGTGCACTCCATCCTCGGCAAGACCGGAACCCGCACTCAGGCCGAGCTGCTTTGGCTCGCGACGATACTGTTGCAGGCGGTGGCCTTCGATGCGAGGTGGGCCCAGCAAGCCACCTCCGGCAGCGCGCCGGCGCGGAACCGCCCGCCCAGGCACGTCCGACTCCCGGACGGGCGCAAGCTCGCGGTGGTGCAGTATGGCGATCCCGCGGGACGGCCGGTGCTCTGGCTGCAAAGCGCCATCGGGTACTTTCAACCGACAGCGTCCGGCGAGCGCGAACTCATCCGCCGCGGCCTGCGGACCATCGTTCCTATCCGCACCGGCTACGCGACCAGCGACCCGGCCCCGCTTGGCCAGAATATTCTCGACGTGGCCGTCGCCGACATTGGGGAGGTGCTGCGGCAGGCCGGAATAGAGCGCTGCCCGGTCGTAGCCCCGACCTATGAGATGCGTATCGCCCTGATGCTTGCCCGGCAGGCGCCGAACCTGGTCGAGCGAATCGTCGGCGTCGCCTGCATGTTCCCGATCCTACGTGCCGAGCAGTTGCGCCGCATGCAAACCATGCCCCGCTTCCACCGGTCCGCCGTGCGCTACGCACCTTATCTGTTGCCGTTCATCACCCGTGCCTGGCACGCACATGTACGTCGATGTGGTCTCCGCGAGGCCATTGACAAGAATTACCCGAGGAGCCGGGCCGACGGCCGCGCCATCGCGGACCTCGAGATCGCAGAGGCGTTTGCGGCCGCCTACGGTCTGATCTACTCCGAGGGCGCCGCCGCCCAGGCCGAGTTCTGCGCCGAGTGCGTGAGCTTCGAGCGACGCTGGCCTGCCGGGCTCGGCGACGTCGCCTGCCCTGTTACCCTTTTCCATGGCGAAGAGGACGCCTACGGGCCTTACGAAACTGCATTGGACTATTGCTCGATGTATCCTCGCTGGCGCTGTGTGGGCTATTCGGAAGCGGGCCAACTCGTGGCCTACACGCACTGGCGGGACCTGCTAGACGCCGTCGAGGACAGGCACGCCTTGTCCTCGACGCCGGCAGCGCCACCTGCGTCCGAGCGTCTGCCGATGAGAAGCTGACCCAGACTTGACGCCGAACCCTCTATGACACCAAATTACGGGCGGACACTTGGCCATCACTCTATTTGAATGATGCTGAGCCGGCTTGTATCCGGGATGATTCTGCCAGGTATCACCCATCACCTCGCTCAGACTATCATGGCTGTGCAAGACGGAGCCATTGGGATCAACGAAACTTGGACGGTAAGCACGACGAGGTGTTTCTTTCGGTCAACACGAAGGTTAAATGCGTCATCCCACGTCCCGTTTCGGCACCAAAATCCGTTGATTGACGCCCTGTAATGTGATGAAGTCATGTTTCATCCTCCACGTTCCGCGTTAATAGAAGGAGAGTTTCTTAGCAACAACGCCCCACTCGTGCAGTGTAAATAGCCTAGCCTATCCAGGCACCAAGCCGGCCGAATCGCATCTATCAATCGATGGAAGAATGGAAGCGGGAGTCCGCGCAAGCTCAGGGAAAGGTCCGAGCACAGGCGTTAGGTTGGACACCCGCTATTGCGCGACGAAGACGACGCTCGTGGGAGTGCAACGTTGCCTAGTCTAGCCGGCGTAGGTCTCGTCGAGCGCATAGCCGGCGGAGCGGACGGTGCGGATCGGGTCGGTGTCGCTGCCGCGGTTCAGCGCCTTGCGGAGTCGGCCGATGTGCACGTCGACGGTGCGGATCTCGACGTAGACGTCCTGGCCCCACACCCGGTCGAGCAGCTCGTCGCGCGAGTAGACGCGGCCGGGGCGCTGCATCAGCGCGTCAAGCAGGCGGAACTCGGTCGGCCCGAGGTGGATCGCGCGCGTGCCGCGGCGCACCCGGCACTGCGCGCGGTCGAGGACGAGGTCGCCGAAGGTGGCGACGTCGCCGGCGAGCGGGGGCGCGGCGCGGCGCAGGACCGCGCGCACCCGCGCCACGAGCTCGGCCATCGAGAACGGCTTGGTCACGTAGTCGTCGGCGCCGACGCCAAGGCCGCGCACCCGGTCCTCCTCCTCGCCGCGGGCGGTCAGCATGATGACGGGCGTGTCGCGGGTGGCGCCGCGGGCGCGGATGCGGCGGCAGAGCTCGATGCCCGAGACGCCAGGCAGCATCCAGTCGAGCAGGATCAGGTCGGGCGGCGTCTCCGCGAGCGCGAGGAGCGCCGCCTCGCCGTCGGCCGCGGCGGCGACGACGAAGCCCTCCTTCTCCAGGTTGTAGGCGAGGAGCGCGCTGATCGCTTCCTCGTCCTCGATCACGAGTATCCTCGCGGCCATCGCGGCTCCTATTCGCGGCTGAAGTCGAGCCCGGTCGGCTCGCCCTTGGGTCGGTCGTCGCCGAGCGACTTGCCGGTGACGATGTAGTAGACCATCTCGGCGATGTGGGTGCTGTGGTCGCCGATGCGCTCGAGGTTCTTGGCGATGAACATCATCTGCGCGCCGGCGCCGATGAGCCGGCTGTCCTCGACCATGTAGGTCACGACCTCGCGGAAGATGGCGTTGTACATCTCGTCGATCTCGTAGTCCTGGTTCCAGATCTGCACCGCGAGGTCGACGTCGCGCGCAGCGTGGGCGTTGAGGACGTCGGAAAGCTGCACCAGCGTCTGCCGGCCCATGCGCACGATCGAGCCGGTCAGCTTGATCGGCTGGGCCGAGGACAGGGGGATGGCGCGCTTGGCGATGTTCTTGGCGAGGTCGCCGATGCGCTCGAGCGTCGAGGCGATCTTCATCGCCGCGATCAGGACGCGCAGGTCGGCGGCGACCGGCTGGCGCAGCGCGATGACCTTCACCACCGCCTCCTCGAGCGCCATCTCCATGGCATCGAGCGCCTTGTCGCGCTCGATCACGCCGCGGGCCTGACGGGCGTCGCGGTTCTGCACCGATTCGAGCGCGTTCGACAGGAGCTCCTCGGCGATGCCGCCCATCTCCGAGATGCGCGCCTGCACCTGGACGAGATCCTCGTCGAAGGCGGACACGATGTGCACCATGCGGCTGTTCTCCTCGCGCGACCGGCGCCGCGCGCCCAGCATAGCCGCGGGCGCGACGCCTTCATGACGGATCTGGCACGGTTTTGTGACAGTCCAACCCCCTGCTGCGCAAGGCGCTCTCAGGCGGGCGGCAGCCAGACGGTGAAGCGGCTGCCCTGGCCGGGGGTCGAGGCGATCTCGAGCCGGCCCTCGTGGCGGTTCAGGATGTGCTTGACGATGGCGAGGCCGAGGCCGGTGCCGCCCCTGGTGCGGCTCGAGGCGACGCTCACCCGGTAGAAGCGCTCGGTCAGCCGCGGCAGGTGCTCGCGCGCGATGCCGGGGCCGTCGTCGATGACGCTGATGCCGACGCGGCTCAGTCCGGCGCGGCCGGCATCGGCGCGCGCCACCCGCACCGTGCCATCGGGGCCGCCGTGCTTCAGCGCGTTGTCGATGAGGTTGGTGAAGACCTGGGCCAGCTGGTCGGCATCGCCCTTGACCGGGCTGCCACCGGCGGCGAGGTCGACCGCCAGGCGCACGCCGGCCGCGGCGGCGACCGGCAGGAGTGCGGCGGCGCTCTCCGCGGCCGCGTCCTCGAGCGAAACCACCGAGTCGGGGCGCAGGTGCTCGGACATCTCGATGCGGCCGAGCGACAGGAGGTCGTCGACAAGCCGCTGCATCCGCCCGGCCTCGCGCGCCATGATGCCGAGGAAGCGTTCGCGCGCCGCGGCGTCGTCGCGGGCGTGGTGCTGCAGCGTCTCGATGTAGCCGACGATCGAGGCGAGCGGCGTCCGGAGCTCGTGGCTGGCGTTGGCGACGAAGTCCGAGCGCAGCTGCTCGGCGCGGCGCGCCTCGGTGCGGTCGTCGAGCTCGACGAGCGCGAGGGCCTCGGTGCCGAAGATGCCGCCGGCCGGCAGCAGGCCGATGCGCGCCTCCATCGCGCGCTCACCCTTCTGGTGCAGGAGGAAGCGCACCCGGCGCTCGGCGCCATCGGCAAGGGTCGCCGTCATCGCCTCGACGAAGGCGGGGGCGCGGATCAGGTGGGCGAAGTGGCCGCCCGGCTGCAGCCGCGGCATCGCCGCGCGCACGGCCGGATTGGCGAAGGCGACGCGGCCGGTGCGCGTGACGAGAAGGAGCGGCGTCGGCAGCGTGGCAAGGAGCGCGCGAGCGGCGTCGGGGGGCAGCTCCCTGGTCGGTGCCGTGGCGGGCGGCGATGGTCGCCGCGCCGCCCTGAGCAGCGCCACCCAGGTGGCCGCCGCGCCGACGGCGAAGGCGGCGACGGGCGAGAAGAGCGCCGCGGCGGCGACGAGCGCGCCCACGGCGAGCGCCAGGACCGGCGGCAACCATCTCGACAAGGCTCGGCCTCCGACCCGGTCCCTTCGGTGGGCTTCCATAGCAAGGCCCCGGCCGGTTAAGAACATTGTATCGCCGGATCGGCGACATATCTGTGACGGCGATGGCCCCGCATTCCGGAGACGGCTCGATGATCCGCTACGCGCTGCGCTGCGACAAGGCGCACCGCTTCGACTCGTGGTTCGGGTCGAGCGCGGATTTCGACCGCCTCCTCGCCGGGGGAATGATCAGCTGCGCGGTCTGCGGCAGCCCGGCGGTGACCAAGGAGCTGATGGCTCCGGCGATCGCCACCACTGCCGTGCCGGAGCGGCCGCTGTCGGCACCGGCCTCGCCGGCCGAGCAGGCGCTGGCCGAGCTGCGCCGGCGGATCGAGGCGGAATCGGACGACGTCGGCCGCGAGTTCGCCGCCGAGGCGCGGCGCATCCACGCGGGCGAGGCGCCGGAGCGGCCGATCATCGGCGAGGCGCGGCCGGTCGAGGCGCGCGCGCTGCTCGAGGACGGCATCCCGGTGGCGCCGCTGCCGTGGGGACGGCGCAGCACCAGCTGAGCTGGGGTGATCGCGGCGGGTTGCCGCTTGCCGCCGTCCGGGGCCGCCGCTAAACGGGGCGCGGTCTTTCGGTCAGGACGACGCAAGAGATGCCTCGCCTCGTGATGAAATTCGGCGGCACCTCGGTGGCCGACCCCGATCGCATCCGCAACGCGGCCGCGAAGGTGAAGCGCGAGGTCGACCGCGGCTATGACGTCGCGGTGGTGGTGTCGGCAATGGCTGGCAAGACCAACGAGCTCGTCGCCTGGGTGCGGCAGACCTCGCTCCTCTACGACGCGCGCGAGTATGACGCGGTGGTCGCCTCGGGCGAGAACGTCACCGCCGGGCTGATGGCGCTGACCCTGCAGGAGATGGGGGTGCCGGCGCGCAGCTGGCAGGGCTGGCAGGTGCCGATGCGCACCAACGCGAGCCACGGCGCGGCGCGGATCACCGGCATCGAGACCGAGGGGCTGATCCGAAAGTGGGGCGAGGGGCTGCACGCGGTGATCGCGGGCTTTCAGGGGATCGGCCCCGACGGCCGCATCACCACGCTCGGCCGCGGCGGCTCCGACACCTCGGCGGTCGCGTTCGCCGCGGCGCTCGAGGCGGAGCGCTGCGACATCTACACCGACGTCGACGGGGTCTATACCACCGACCCGCGGATCACCCGGAAGGCGCGCAAGCTGCACCGGATCGCCTACGAGGAAATGCTCGAGCTCGCCTCGCTGGGCGCCAAGGTGCTGCAGACCCGCTCGGTCGAGCTCGCCATGCGCTACAAGGTGCGGCTGCAGGTGCTGTCGAGCTTCGACGATGTGCCGGGAACGCTGGTGTGCGACGAGGAGGAGATCATGGAATCGCGTGTGGTCAGCGGCGTGGCGCACTCGCGCGACGAGGCGAAGGTGACGGTGATCGGCGTGCCCGACCGGCCGGGGATCGCGGCGGCGCTGTTCGGGCCGCTGGCCGAGGCCGGCGTCAACGTCGACATGATCGTGCAGAACATCTCCGCCGACGGCCGCACCGACATGACCTTCTCCTGCCCCGTGGACGAGCTGCCGCGCGCGAGGACCGCGATCGAGGCGACCAAGGCCGCGGGCGTGCTCGACTACGCCGGGCTCGACGTCGACGAGGACGTCGCCAAGGTCTCGATCGTCGGCATCGGCATGCGCAGCCAGGCCGGCGTCGCGCACCACATGTTCCAGGCGCTGGCCAGGGACGGCGTCAACATCAAGGTCATCACCACGTCCGAGATCAAGGTTTCGGTGCTGATCGATCGCAAATATCTGGAACTTGCGGTGCAGGCGCTCCATGATGCCTTCGAACTGGACAAGGTCAGCTGACCGGGACGGCGCGGGGCGCGATGGCTTTCTCGCAGGCGGTTGACAGCCGCGTCCTCCTGACACGACTGCGGGCGACGCTGGCGGAGCCGGGCGGCGGGCAGGAGCGGCTGGATCGCATCGTGCGGCTGGTGGCCGAGGGGCTGGTGGCCGAGGTCTGCTCGGTCTACCTGCGCCGCGAGGACATTCTCGAGCTCAGCTCGACCGAGGGACTCAACCAGGATTCGGTGCACCAGACGCGGCTTCGGGTCGGGCAAGGGCTGGTCGGGCTGATCGCGGAGACCGCCGAGCCGATCAACACCCCCGACGCCGCGCAGACCCGCGGCTACCGCTACCTGCCGGAGACCGGCGAGGAGGAGTTCGCGAGCTTCCTCGGCGTGCCGATCCAGCGGCTCGGCGAGGTTCTGGGCGTGCTCGTCGTGCAGAACCGCGAGCGGCGCGAGTATACCGACGACGAGGTCTATGCGCTCGAGGTGGTGGCGATGGTCATCGCCGAGATGGCCGAGCTCGGCGCCTTCGTCGGCCCGGGCGCGATGGAGGCGGCGCGGCTGCACCGGGCGCCGTTCTCGGTGCGCGGCCTCGTCGGGCAGGAGGGCGTGGCCGAGGGCACCGTGGTGCTGCACGAGCCGCAGATCGTCGTCTCCGACCCGATCAGCGACGACCCCGACCACGAGCGGCTGCGGCTGCACGCCGGCATCGAGGCGCTTCGGGCGGAGGTCGACGAGATGCTGGCCGCCGATTACCTGACCGCCAGCGGCGACCATCGCGACGTGCTGAACGCCTACCGGATGTTCGCCTACGACAAGGGCTGGGTGCGACGGATGGAGGCCTCGATCGATCTCGGCCTCGCCGCCGAGGTCGCGGTCGAGAAGGAGCAGTCGGCGACGCGGACCCGGATGTCGCGAGCCTCCGACCCCTATCTCCGCGAGCGGCTGCACGATCTCGACGACCTGTCGAACCGGCTGCTGCGGCTGCTTTCCGGCGACCAGCGGAACGGCCGCGAGCTGCCGCCCGACGCGATCCTCGTCGCGAGGAACATCGGCCCGGGAGAGCTGCTCGACTATGGCCGGGCGCTGCGCGGCGTGGTGCTCGAGGAGGGCTCGGTCGGCAGCCATGCCGCGATCGTCGCCCGCGCGCTGGCGATCCCGCTCGTCATCCACGCCTCGCGCATCACCCGCGAGGCGGTGAACGGCGACCCGATCCTCATCGACGGCGACCAGGGCGTCGTGCACCTGCGCCCCGAGGAGGCGGTCTCCAAGGCGTTTCACGAGCGCATCGACCTGCTCGCCGAGGCGCAGACCGCCTATGCCGCGCTGCGCGACAAGCCGGCGACCACGCGCGACGGCGTGACGGTCGGGCTCTACATGAACGCAGGCCTGATGGCCGACCTGCCGAGCCTCGCGAAATGCGGCGCGCTCGGCGTCGGGCTCTTCCGCACCGAGCTGCAGTTCCTGATCCGCACCACGGTGCCGAAGCGCAACGAGCTCGCCGCGCTCTATTCGCGCATCCTCGATTCCGCACGCGACAAGCCGGTGGTGTTCCGCACCCTCGACATCGGCTCGGACAAGGTGGTGCCCTACATGAAGCGCACCGACGAGCCCAACCCGGCGCTCGGCTGGCGCGCGATCCGGGTCGGGCTCGACCGGCCGGGGCTGATGCGGATGCAGGTGCAGGCGCTGATCCGCGGCGCGGGCGACCGGCCGTTGTCGGTGATGTTTCCCTTCGTCGCCGAGGCCGGCGAGTTCGAGGCGGCGCGCGAGGTGGTCTTGCGCGAGATCGCGCGCGAGCAGGCGCACGGCCACACCGTTCCACCGGAGGTCAGGATCGGCGCCATGCTCGAGACGCCGAGCCTCGCCTATGCCCCCGACCGCTTCTTCCGGATGGCCGACTTCATCTCGATCGGCGGCAACGACCTCAAGCAGTTCTTCTTCGCCGCCGACCGCGAGAACGAGCTGGTGCGCCGGCGCTACGACATGCTGTCGACGTGCTTTCTCGACTTCATCGAGCTCATCGCGCAACGCTGCGCCGCCCATGGCACGCCCTTGTCGTTCTGCGGCGAGGATGCCGGCCGGCCGGTCGAGGCGCTGGCGCTGACGGCGGTCGGCCTGCGCAACCTTTCGATGCGGCCGGCGTCGATCGGGCCGGTCAAGGCGCTGATCCGCCAGGTGGACCTCGCCGCGGTGCGCGCGGCGATCGATGCGGCGCGGGCCGAGGCGGCGCGGACGGTGCGGCCAGCGCTCGAGGCGTTGCTGCAGCAGGCGGGCATCCCGCACTGACCGCTTGCCTCCGGCGCCGGGGCGGTCCCAGACTGCCGGCGCACATCTGCAGGGACATCCGATGATCTATGCGGTCACGCTCCTCTTCCTGTGCCAGCTCACCGGCGAGGTGCTGGTGCGCGCGCTCGGGATCACCTTTCCCGGGCCGGTGCTCGGGATGGGCTTTCTCTTCGCGATCCTGATCTTCCGCGGACGGTCGTCGCCGAACCTCGACGCGGTCGCCGACGTGCTCCTGCGCAACCTGTCGCTGCTCTTCGTGCCGGCGTCGGTCGGCGTGGTGCAGCAGGCGGGGCTGATCGCGTCGAACTGGCTGGCAATCGGCGCCGCGGTGGTGCTCTCGACGGTGCTGACGCTCGTCGTCACCGTCTATGTGTTCCTCTGGGTGGCGCGCTGGACCGGGGAGGGCCGGGCGTGACCGGCGGCGGCAACATCTACGCGATCTGGGTCTATCTCGCCCAGACCCCGCTCCTGTGGCTGACGACCACACTCGTCGCCTTCTCGATCGGCGACTTCGTCTCGTCGCAGCTGCGCCGGCATCCGCTGGCCAACCCGGTGGTGATCGCGGCGGGGCTGCTCATCCTGGTGCTGATGGGGACCGGCACGCCGTATCCGGCCTATTTCCAGGGCGCGCAGTTCGTGCACTTCCTGCTCGGTCCCGCGACGGTCGCGCTCGGCCTGCCGCTCTGGCGCAACCGGGTCGCGGTGCGCCGCAACCTCCTGCCGATGGTCGCGGCGCTGGTCGCCGGCTCGCTGACGGCGATCGGCTCGGCGGTGGCGATCGCCTGGACGCTGGGCGCACCGCGCGAGATCCTCGCCTCGCTGGCGGCGAAGTCGGTGACGGCGCCGATCGCCATGGCGTTGACCCAGACGGTCGGCGGCATCCCGGCGCTTGCCGCCGTCGTCGTCGTGCTGACGGGCGTGCTCGGCTCGGTCATCGTCACGCCGCTGATGAACGCGCTCGGTATTCGCGACTTCGCCGCGCGCGGCTTTGCGGTCGGGGTGGCGAGCCATGGCATCGGGACGGCGCGGGCGTTTCAGGTCAGCGAGGAGGCCGGCACCTTCGCGGGCATCGCCATGGGGCTCAATGGAGCGCTGACCTCGCTGGTCTTCCTGCTGCTGCCCCTGCTGCTCTGAAGGGCCGCGGCCGCGCGGGCGCAGCGCCGGTCGCGAGCGCCGGAGCGACGCGGGCGAGCGTGCTCGGGCGATAGCTCGGGTCGCCGTGCCAGCGCCGCACCGCTGCCTCCGCCAGCTC